>JAITMN010000103.1 GCA_031277355.1 Nevskiaceae bacterium
TCGCGCCGACGCTCGACGTGCCCGGCGTGGGGCGTGTGGCGCAGTTGCTTGCCGCGTTGCCGGATACCGGCATCGAAAGTGTGCTTGACGCATGAACACTGCCACTTCCGTACAGCACGCCGCGCCGCCGCCGCCGCCGCAGGCGCAGGCGCAGACGCCTTCGCCGCCCGCCATCACGCAGCGCTACATCGTGATCGAAGGTCCCATAGGTGTGGGCAAAACCAGCCTTGCGCGCAAACTCGCCGCGACGCTGGGTGCGCAATTGGTGCTCGAACAGGCCGACGACAATCCCTTCCTCGACCGCTTCTATCGCAACCCGCAAACCGGCGCGTTGCCCGCGCAGTTGTATTTTCTGTTTCAACGCGCACAGCAACAGCAATCGCTGCGTCAACAGGATTTGTTCGGCGCGCAGCGCGTTGCCGATTATCTGATGGACAAGGACGACCTGTTCGCACGGCTGACGCTGGATGAAGCCGAGTACCAACTCTATCGCCAGGTTCACGAGCGTTTGGCGGTGGACCCGCTGAAGCCCGATCTGGTCGTCTACCTGCAAGCCCCGGTTGACGTGCTGCTCGAACGCATCGCGCGGCGCGGCATCGCCCGCGAAAACCAGATCGACCGGGCATACCTCACGCGCCTGAACGAAAGCTATGCGCGGTTCTTTCTGGAATACGAAGCCGCGCCGCTGCTGATCATCAATGCCGCGACGATAGACCCCATAGGCAATGACGCCGATTACGCCGAGTTGCTGGCGCAACTGGGCCGCGTGAACCGGGGCCGGCAGTACTACAACCCGCTGCGCCACGCCCGGATTTGACCGGCGTAGCGCCTGCCGTCAAGCTTTGCGCACCATGTATACCCAACTGCAAATGCGTGGCGCGGCCCGCCCGCCGGTAACGCTATCGACGCTGCGCAAGATGCGCGAGGATGGCGAGCCGATTGCCGCGCTCACCTGCTACGACGCCAGCTTCGCCGCGCTGGTGGATGAGGCCGGCGTGGACCTTGCGCTGGTGGGCGATTCGCTGGGCATGGTGGTGCAGGGTCACGACACCACGGTGCCGGTGACGATGGATCACATCGTGTATCACACGCGAGCGGTGGCGCGGGGTTTGTCGCGGCCGTTTCTGGTTGCGGACCTGCCGTTCATGAGCTATGCCTCCACCGAACAGGCGCTGACCAATTCCGTGCGATTGATGCAGGAAGGCGGCGCGCAGATGGTGAAGCTGGAAACCGGCGCGGAGCAATTGCGCATCGTCGAATACCTCACGGGGCGCGACATCGCCGTGTGCGCGCATCTGGGATTGAAGCCGCAGTCGGTACACAAGACCGGCGGCTTTCGCGTGCAGGGACGCGAACAGGAGATGGCGCAGAAATTGATGCGCGATGCGCGTGATCTGCAATCGGCGGGCGCCGACATCATCTTGCTGGAATGTATTCCGCGCGATCTGGGCAAGGCGGTTACGGCAGAGCTTGATGTGCCGGTGATCGGCATTGGCGCAGGGCCGGATACCAGCGGCCAGATTCAGGTCATCTATGACATTCTGGATGTAACGCCGGGGCGCAAGCCGCGCTTCGTGCGCGATTTCATGGCCGGCAATGGCACGCCGCTGGGCGCGCTGCGTGCTTATGTGGCGGCGGTGAAGTCGCGCGAATATCCGGCGCCCGAGCATTGCTTCTGACGATGCGTGCGGTGGATCGCATAGACGAGCTGCGCGAGCTGGTGCGCGGCTGGCGTGCAGCCGGTGAGCGCGTGGGCTTCGTGCCGACCATGGGCAGCCTGCATGAAGGTCATCTGAGTTTGCTGGAGTTGGCGCGGCAGCGTTCGCAGCGCGTGATCGTCAGCATCTTCGTCAATCCGTTGCAATTCGGGCCGGGCGAAGACTTTGAACGCTATCCGCGCATGCCGGAAGAAGACAGCCGGTTGTTGCAAGTGCATCGCTGCGACGTGCTGTTCAATCCTTCGGTGGCGCATATGTATCCGGAGGGCGGAGTTTCGGCCACGGTGGTGTCGGTGCGTCCGCTGTCGCAGATATTGTGTGGCGCGGTGCGGCCGGGTCACTTCGATGGCGTCGCCACGGTGGTGGCGCGATTGTTCGGCATCGTGCAACCGGATGTGGCCGTGTTCGGCGAGAAGGATTATCAGCAATTGGCGGTGATCCGGAGGATGACCGAAGACCTGGCGTTGCCGGTGGAAGTGATTGGTGCGCCAACGGTGCGCGCGAGCGATGGTCTGGCGATGAGTTCGCGCAATCGTTATCTGGCGGCGGCGGAGCGTGAGATTGCGCCGAAGCTGTATGCGATGTTGCAAATGCTGGCGCGGCGTTTGATGGAGGGGCAGCGCGAATATGCGGTGCTGGAAGAAGAGGGCACGCGCGTGCTGCGCGATGCGGGATTTGCGCCGGATTATGTGAGTATTCGCGATGCGCGCACGCTGGAACCACCGGGCGCGCAATGCAGTGAAGCCGTGGTGCTGGCCGCTGCGCGATTGGGACGTGCGCGGCTCATCGACAATCTGCGAGTTGTGCTTCCAAACGATTGATCGCCCAGCGCACGTGCTCGGCCACCAGCGGGTCGGCATCGTCGCGCCGTGCGTGCAGGGCGCGAAGCGCTTCGGGAGTGGGTTCGCCATTGCCCAGCGCAACAGCCACATTTCGCAGGAAGCGTGCGTGACCGATGCGGTGAATCGCTGAACCGGCCATGCGCTGCGAGAAGGTGTCGGCATCCCAGCCCAGCAGTTCGGAGAGTCGCGGCGCGTCGAGTTGATGCCGCACGCGAAAATCCGGATCGGCGGCGGCGCGCGCAAATTTGTTCCACGGGCACACCAACTGACAATCATCGCAGCCATAGATGCGATTGCCGATGGCCGGTCGCAGCGCTTCGGGGATTGGTCCGTGCAATTCGATGGTCAGATACGCGATGCAGCGGCGCGCGTCGAG
>JAITMN010000115.1 GCA_031277355.1 Nevskiaceae bacterium
CGGCAGCCCGGTGGCCGCGAAGTTTCAGCGATTGCTGGATTTGATCGACTACAACTACAGCTATAACTGCTTCGCGGCGATCAAGCAGGCCAAGGCAAGGTTGTCGTCGGTGGAGAACACCGTCATCGACATTCCCGAGTTGAACTTGCAGTTGCCGTTCTCGCGGGTTGAACTCGACGCCATCCTCGCGCCGGTGCTCGACAGCTTGCGTGCGGCGATTGCGGAGGTGCTGGCGCGTGCGGGCTGCGAGGCGGGGCAGGTGAATGTGGTGATTCGCACGGGCGGTACGTCGGAGATCGTCGCGGTGCGAAGGCTGTTGGAGGAGCAGTTCGCGGGCAGGGTGGTGGGGCATGACCCCTTCACCAGCGTGGCCTGCGGGCTGGCGATTGGGAGTTATGGGGGGTGGCGGGTGTAGTACCGCCGCCCATGTGAGCCTTCAACGAAGGGTTCACGCCCGATTGCTAATACGCCCGCCCCCTGAGCATGCACTTGGAGCAAGCCGTGAGCGTCTGCGTTACGCGAATCCCCGCGTACAGACCGCTTTGACTGCCGATCTGTTCACGCGCGGCGCTGAGCGCGATGGTGGTTTGCGAGGGCAGGTTGTAGCCGATGCTGGCGGAGTAGATTTTGTCGCGTTGCCGTGGCTGCGCGCGTTCGGTGGTCCAGCGTTGCGTGGTGGCCAGTTCAAGCACCCAGCGGCCCGTGGTGTATTCGGCTGAGCCGGTGAGGAAGGTTCGCGTGCGGCCGTCCACGCCTTCGAAGTTGTCGCGGCGCACGGCTTCGGCATAAAGCTGAAGCTGGCTGTAGCGTCCGCGCAGTGTGTCGGCGACGCCCCAGCGAAGCGGGATCACCAGATTGCTGCCCAGCGTGGTCCACCATTCGCTGGCTTCGGAGCCATAGGTCTTGCCCCAGCGGATCACGCCGGCCTGATAGCTCAGGTGCGACCAGTCGCCCAGCGGTTTGTTGATCACGTCGTAGGTCAGCAGCACGTTTTCGGGCAGACGGGTGTTGCCCACGCCGCCGTCCTTGTAGCGAATCATGCCTTCGTCGTAGGGGTAGCTTCGATGCAGGAAGGTGCGATCAACGATGAACGCTGAAAGCGTGAGTTGCCGCCAACCGCTGGATTCATCATCGAAAACGTAGACCCGCTCCACGCCGAGCATTTCGCTGGGTTCGTAGGCTTCCGGTTCTTCGGTGAGGTCGGAGGCCCACGGGCCGCCCAACATGCCGTAGGCGCGGCCGAAGTTCTGCACGAACTTGCCCACTCGCCAATCGCCGTAACGCAGATACAGTTCCTTGAACTTGCCGCCTTCCTGACGGTTCAATCCGCGATTGATGAACAGTTCGTTGTTCGGGTTGTCTTCGGGAAGCGATGCGCGCGGCTTGAATTGCACCAAGCCGGTGAACGACAGCGCATCGCTGACTTCCAGCGTCAGCGTGGAGTCGCCCCACAGCACGAAGCCCGGGCCACGATCGGGGCCGGTGTCCGATTCCATGTTCGCGTAGTCCACGGCGAGCACGGTGTCGAAGCTGAGCTTCGGCCAGAGGTCATCGGCGGCGGTGGCGGTGGTTGCAGCAAGGGCAAGTGCGAATCCGATCAGTGAGCGCATGGTGGGGCCGTCAGTGCTGGTGGGTGGAGGCGGACGCATCAGACATCGGTCCGACCTTCGGATCGTAGACTTCGATCTGCTGCATCATGCCCTTGTCTTCGTGTTCGAGAATGTGGCAATGGAACATGAAGCGCCCGACGATCAACGGATCGGTGAACGCGATGCGCACTTTGACTTCGCCGTGAATGGGAAGGTCTACCGTGTCTACCAGTCCGTTGAATGGCACGGGTTTGCCATTGATGCTCAGCACCTGGAATGTGACTTGATGGATGTGAAACGTGTGCAGTTCATCGGCGGAGTTGCGCAGCGTCCATTCCTCGATATTGCCGAGCGGCACACTCACATTCACCTCCTCGTGGTCGAAGGTGGCGTGATTGATGAAGAACAGGCCGGTGGCCGGGTCCGATGAAAAAGTGAACATCCGTTCGGCGTCGATGCGATCACCCGGAATCGGCTTGCTGGTGCGGGCGTTGGCCGAAACGCTCAACGCAGCCAGCGGCGCGGGCGGTGGCCGCGCCGAATCCACTGCCGACACCATCAGCGCAAGGTCTTGCGCGCCGAACATGTCGCCGGCCGGACCGGTGGTGGTTTTCTCCGCCACCAGCGTATAGGAGCCGGCGGCTCCCGCCGTGACCAGAACGTCGGTGCGTTCGGCCGGGGCGATGATGATTTCGCGCGTGACCTGGGGATTCACGAGGGGGTGGGAATCGTGGCCCACTATCGTGAACGAATGATCTTGCAGCGACAGACGAAAATAAGCGTTGGCGGTTTGATTGCTCAGACGCCAGAGCTGCGTTTCGCCCGGTTGAATGTCGATGCGCGGCTGGAACTGGCCGTTCACCGTCTTGAGCGTCAAGTGAAAGGGCTTGGGCACCGATTGCAGGCTGCCGGCTTTGTCGGGCGCGAAATCCTTCAGCACCAATAGCCGTTCCGTCAGTGGTTTGGTTGCGGGGACTTCATCCTGAAAGCCATCGATGATCAGCGTGCCGCTGAGCCCGCCCATCAACTGACGCTCGGCGAATTGATGTCCATGCGTGTGATACCAGAAGACGCCGGGCGGATGATCGGCCGGAATCGGGATTTCGTAGTCCCAGGTTTCGCCGGGTTGCACCATGTGCATCGCGTTGTCGCCGTGGTCCAGCGGCGAGACTTCAAGGCCGTGAAAGTGGATGTTGGTTTCCTGCGCCAGATGGTTGATCAATTTCAGGTGCAGTACGTCGCCGCGCTTCAGGTGCAGCACCGGGCCGCCGTAGACGCCGTTGTAGGTGGCGCCACGGACGGCGTAAGGCCCTACCATCGTGTCCGTTTCCTTGGCTTCCAGCGTGACGTTGAGTTGCCCGTTCTGGCTGCGATATTCAAGCGGCGTTTGCAGCGGCGCGGCCTGGGGGGAGATTGCTGGCGGGCGGCGCAGCAGCGCATCGAATGGACCTGCGATGGCCTGAGTTGCCCAGACCAGCGCGATCACCAGCGGCAATGATCCGCGCATTGTTCATCCCCCGTCTTTGAATTCTTACAGGTTACTGACGTTGCATTGAAAAGCAACCTGCTATTTCGAAGTGGCGGGGGTTCTTTGCTTTATCAGTGTGCCGTCAGGGTGTTGTCAGCTTTGTGTCGGCGTGATGGCGCTGCGTCGTTACGGCAGCGCGTACGCAAACAATGAATTGCCCGCAGCGATGGCGATGTACTGCTTGCCGTTCACCGAATAGCTCATCGCGCCGGCGTTGATCTGCCCGCCCACGGAAGCTTTCCACAGCAGCGCGCCGGTGTTGCCGTCCAGTGCCAGGAAGTAGCCGTCGCGACCGCCGCTGAATACCAGATCGCTTGCCGTCACCAGCGTGCCGCCCCAGGTGATATCGCTGAGGCGGAATTCCCACTTCGGGTTGAGCGTCTGCGGATCATAGGCGCGCACGACGCCGAAGGGCTCGGTGTCGTTGTTGAAGAAGGGGATCAGGTTGGTTTGCCCCATTGCTGTTTGCTGATTGTTCGCAGTGGCGGCTTTGGGGAATTGACCGGCAATGGCCGTTGATGCCGAGTTCTCCCAGCTTGCAACATAGAACAGCCCGGTGCGCGGACTGAACGCAGGCGGGGCCCAATTCGTGCCGCCATGCACATGCGGGTAGATCAGCGTGCCTTCGGCGCTGGGAAATTTCACGCGATTGGGGCGGCCCTTGGCGTCGAAGCCATCGAGCCAATTGGCCTTCACATAGGGTTTGCCGGCGAGGAATTCGCCGGTGACGCGATCCAGCACATACATCACGCCATTGCGATTGGCCCAGAGCATCACCTTGCGCGGCTGGCCGCGATATTGAATGTCGGCCAGCACCGGCACTTGGGTGGAGTCGTAATCGAGTTCATCGTGCGGCGTGAATTGGTAGTGCCACTTGAGCTTGCCGGTGTTGACGTCGAGCGCGACGACGCTGTCGCTATACAGGTTGTCGCCCAGACGCTTCGAGCCATCCCAATCCGGTGCGGGATTGCCGGTGCCGAAGTACACCAGACGGGTTTCAGGGTCATATGCGCCCGCGTTCCATACGCCGGTGCCGCCGGTTTTCCACGAGTCGCCCGACCAGGTGTCGTGGCCGGGTTCGCCGGGGCCGGGGATGGTGTAGAAGCGCCACAGTTCCTTGCCGCTGGCGGCATCGTGGGCGGCGATGAAGCCGCGAATGGGGTTGTCGCCGCCGCCGACGCCGACGATCACCTTGTCTTCGACGATCAGCGGCGGAGCGGTCATCGCGTAGCGCTCGGCGGCGTTGGCGACGGTGGTTTTCCACAGCAGTTGGCCGCTGCGCGCATCCACCGCGATCAGCAATGCGTCGATGGTCGCCATGTATAGCGTGTTGCCGAGAATCGCAAGGCCACGATTCACGCGGCCGCAGCAGGGGCGCGCTTCGGGTGCGGGTGTGTGGGTGAAGGTCCAGAACGGGCGTCCGGTGGTGGCGTCGAGCGCAACGATGTTGTTCGGCGCTTCCACGGTATACATCACGCCATCGACCACCAGCGGCGTGGTCTCGAATTTTTCGAGCGAGCGCGCCTGCCATATCCATTGCTGTTGCAGGCCCTTCACGTTGGCGGGTGTGATTTGCGTGAGGCCGCTGTAGCGCTGATTGAACGGCGTGACCGAGTACGACAGCCAGTTGTGCGGCTCGCTGTCGGCATGCAGGATGCGCTCGAACGATACCGGCGATTGCGCCTGCGCCGACAGTGCGGCGGCGGCAAGGGTCATTGCGAGAAATACTCTGGCGCGCATTTCAACGAGTCCTCAGTGATGACAGGTAGCTCACCAGGTCGGTGAGTTCCTGCGCCGTCAGCGTCGTGGCGTAGGACGGCATCGGTGAAGTGATGAAGGCGGCTTCGCGCAGGTCGGCCTTGCTGAACGCGCGCAGGCGCTGGTTCGAGTCGAGCAGATGAACGCTGAAGGTGTCGTGACTGAGCAATCGGCCTTCAACCTGAGTGCCATCGTTCAGCGTGACGCGATAGTAACGGTCTTGCGGTTGCACCTGCGCGTTGGGGTCGGTGAGCGCGCGTTGCAATTCGGCGGCGGTGCGCGCTGCGCCGATGGTTGTGAGGTCGGGGCCAAGGCCAGAGCCCGCGCCCTGCACGCGATGGCAGGAAGCGCAATCGCCCTTGGTGTCGAACAAGGTTTTGCCGCGCGCGGCATCGCCCACAAGCGTGGTTGCGCTGATGCTGGCCCAGCGCGCACGCAGATAGGCAACCACTTGCGATGCCTGCGCCGGGCTCATCTGCGTGGCGGGCATCGGCGTGTTGGGGATGCCGGTGAGAATGGTCTGCACCAGTTCGGCGTCGGTCATCGGGCGGCGCAGGCGTCCACGGCCGATGTCGATGCCTTGAATCTGGTCACCATCCGGGCCGTGACAGTTGGCGCAACTGGCTTTGAAGGCGGTTTCGCCGTCGAGAAGGTCCGACGCGGTTTCGTGCTGGGCATGTAGCGGCGTGTGATGAAACAGGGCGCAGAGCGCGCCGAGAATCAGCGCAGCGGTGAAGGTTTTTGTTCTCATGGGGCCGGAATCCTACCCCATTTCAGCGCCGCGAAATTCTCTACCAGCGCAGGATTCGTGCGCCGGCCAGCGCGCCCACGGCGGCCACCAGCGCCGTGGCGAGGCCGTACCAGAGTGCGACGAACAGCGGGCTGTCGTCGGGGCAGTGCGTGGCGTAGAGCACGCCGCCAATGCCGGCGCTCACCAACCCGGCCACTGCGCCGGCCATTGCCGGGCGGGTGGGGGCTGCGCGCCGCAGCGTGTAGAGCGTTGCCGCCAGCGGCGCGGCAGCGAATGTGGGGATCAGCCGCAGGCACCAGGTGGAGTTGTGTCCGTGCGCGGCTTGCCACCATGTTGCTTGGGGCAGCAGCAGCAATTCGGTGGTCACGGCTATCAGCAGCGCGGCCAGTATCAGCAGCAGTGGAATACGCAGTTTGCCGGTGATGGCTTCCGGGCGGGTCAGGCGCAGCAGCAGTGCGCCTGCGGCAAGGATCAACGCGGCGTTGATGGCGAGCTTGAAGATGAAGCGCGGGCTGCTCAATGAGGCGATCACATCGGCGCGCCAGCCCGCCACGATGAGATAGAGCGTTATCGCCACGGCCACGCCGGGCAGCAGCGTGCGCAGCAATTGCTGCGCGGGTGCGGGTGCGGTGATGCGGTCTGCCGCCAGAAGGTTGAGCAGTTCGTCGGTTTTCACGTTTGTTCCTCGCGTATGCGCCTGGCGAGCCGTTGCAAACAGCGATGCAGCGTCACGCGCACCGCGCCCTCCGACATGCCCAGCGCGACGGCTGCTTCACGCGCCGTGCGTCCTTCGATGGCAACGCCGAGCACGATGGCCCGCTGACGTTCGTCGAGCAGATTGAGCAGGTGGCCGATATCGCGCGTGGCGCTTGTTTGCTCCGGTTGCGGCGTGTCGGGGAGATCGTCCAGCATTTCATCAAGAGGAACTTCCGCGCGGCGATGGCGGCGGCGCAATTGATCCACGAGCTTGTTGCGCGCGATGGCCGCCACCCACGGCACGAAGGGCGCATCGCGCCGCCAGGTGTGGCGCTTCAGATGAATGGCCAGCAGGGTTTCTTGCACCGCTTCCTCCGTATCCGCATCGCCGTGACCCGTTTGCAGCAGACGCGCCCGCAAACGGGTGCGCAGCCAGCGGCTCAGTTCGAGCAGCAGCCCGTGGTACGCCGTTTCGTTTCCGGCGATGGCCGCCTGCATGGCCGCAGCCCACCGCGCTTCGCGCTGCTCTGGATTCACAACACCTCTGGGGACTATTCGCTGCCGTCGGGCTGTTCGTTACAGGTCGCTCATTGTGCGGCAGCGGTGTAACGTAGTGGCCCTTTTGCGCGTATTGAGCATGACAGCCCGTTTTGGGCTTTTAAGGAGATTGCATATGGCTTCATTTCAACGCACTGCACTGATCGGTTCGCTCACCGGCATGCTGGCTTTTGCCGCTGCGCACGCCTTTGCAGCCGACACACCCGCCGATACGTCGAAGGAAAAATGCTATGGCGTCGCGCTGAAAGGCAAGAATGATTGCGCCGCCGGCCCCGGAACCACCTGTCAGGGCACGTCGAAGGTGGATTATCAGGGTAATGCCTGGACGATGGTTCCCAAGGGCACCTGCGTGACGACGAAGCTGCCGGGCAATCGCACCGGCTCGCTGACGGCGTTGGAGCGCGATGTTCCCAAGACCTGAAGGCGCAGCGGGCGCGGCCAGCGCTGCGCCATCGACACAGGCTCCTGCGCTGCCTCTGGGCGCGGGAGTTTGCTTGAAGGCGATGCACTATCGCGATGTGCTCGCGGGTGATGGCGCGCCGGCCTTCTTCGAGATTCACGCGGAGAACTATCTGCATGCCGGTGGGCCGGCGCATCGCTATCTGGAGGCGATACGGCGCGATCATCGGCTCTCGATGCATGGCGTGGGGTTGTCGCTGGGAAGCGAGCAGGCGCCATCGGTTGAAGAATTGTCGGCGCGTGCGGCGCTGGTGGCGCGTTATCAGCCGGATCAGTTCTCCGAACATCTGGCGTGGTGTCGATCGGGCGGAGAGTATTTCAACGATCTGCTGCCGGTGGCGTATACGCGCCAGAGCCTTGCGCGGATCGTGCGCAATGTTGATATCGTGCAGGAATCGCTGGGTCGCCGGATATTGATCGAGAATCCGGCGACGTATCTGGGTTTTGCCGCCAGCACGTTCGCGGAAACGCAATTCATCGGTGAACTGGTGCGCGCCAGCGGATGCGGGCTGTTGCTGGATGTGAACAACATCATCGTCAGTGCGATCAATCACGGGTTTGATCCGGTGGAATATCTGGATGCGTTGCCGCTGCATGCGGTGGGTGAAGTGCATCTGGCCGGGCATGCCACGCGCAGCGATTCGACCGGAGCGCCGATCTGCATCGACAGTCATGATGGTCCGGTGCAGGCTGTGACGTGGTCGCTGTATCAGACCTTGCTCAACCGTATTGGCGCTGCGCCCACTTTGATCGAGTGGGACAGTAACCTTCCCGACTACCGCACGCTGCTCGATGAGGCGCGCAAGGCTCATGCCATGCAGCCGGCGCAGGCGAGGGTGCCCGATGCAGCATGAAGCGATGACGCGGCATGAGGACCTCAGCGCCTTCGCCGCCGCATTGCGCGATCCGCAGGCCGCCGTGCCCGAAGGGTTGC
>JAITMN010000116.1 GCA_031277355.1 Nevskiaceae bacterium
GGCTTTGCCAAGACGGGCTATGCGATTCCGCTGACCGTGGTCGAGTTCACGCGCATGGCGGCCACCGCGCCGATCATCTTCGTTGGCGACGACAAGGTGCCGATTGCCGCAATGGGGCTTAATGCCGGCCAGAACCTGTTCATCAGGGACGATGGAACCTTCGAGTCCTGGGCGTACATCCCGGCCTACATTCGCCGCTACCCCTTCGTGTTCGCCGAGGACGCGGCGAACAAGCAACTGGTGCTGTGCATCGACCGCGCTGCCGAGTTCATCACCGATGAGGGATACGATCGCGCCTTCTTCGAGGCCAGCGGTGAACCCACGGAGTACACGAGAAACTGCCTTGAGTTCTGCAACAATTTTGAAGGCGAGCGGCAGCGCACCAGCAATTTTGTGCAGTTGCTGAAGGACCTGGACCTGTTCGAAAAGAAGACGGCGACGTTCACGCCAAGAAAGGCCGATGGCACGCAGGGCGAGTCGCAGATGCTGGCCGAGTATTTCGGCGTTTCGGAAGAAAAGCTGCGCAAGCTGCCCGCCGACAAGCTCGCCGAACTGCGCGACAACGACGCGCTGAGCGCGATCTACGCTCACCTGCACTCGTTGTTTGGCTGGGATCGTCTGGTGGCGATGGCGGTGAACCGCGCCACGGCGAAGGATCAAGCGGCGGCGGACGCATCCAGGTAGTGCAGCGCGCTCAGATCAGAGCGCTTTCCTGCCAGATAGTCGTCGATACACTGCAAAACCAGCGGACTGCGCAGCGGCCGCTGGCGCAGTTCCTCAAGCGTGAGCCAGTGCGTGGTGATGATGTCGTGGTCCAGTGCTTGCCGTGGATCATGCTCCACCACCTCACCGCCAATCGCCACGCGCAGCGTGGAGCGCCCGTTATCCGCGTTGCGCCACAGATAAACGCCCAGCAGGCAGCGCGGCGTGAAGCGCCACGCCGTTTCCTCGCGCGTTTCGCGCACCACGGCATCGAGGATGGATTCGCCGTCTTCCACATGACCCGCCGGCTGGTTGAACACCGCCGCGCCGCGAATGCGCTCTTCGACCAGCAGAAACCGGCCCTCACGTTCGACGACCGCCGCGACAGTCAGATCAGGACGCCAGATCATGTGATGCGGGGGTGTTATTGCCGCGCCAGCGAGGCCGCCAGACCCACATAGGTGGCCGGCGTCAGCGCCATCAATCGCGCCCGTTGAGTTTCATCCAGCGGCAGCGTTGCGATGAAGTCCGCCAGCAGTTGACGATCCAGCGCCTTGCCGCGAGAAAAATCCTTCAGCTTTTCGTAGCCATTGGGCACACCGGCAGCGCGCAGCACGGTCTGCACCGCTTCGCCCAGCACCTCCCAGGCATTGTTCAGATCAGCGGCCATGCGCTGCGGATCGGGCGCAATCTTGCTCAAACCACGCGAAGCCGAACGCCACGCAATCAGGCAATGCCCCAACGCAACGCCGAGATTGCGCAGCACCGTGGAGTCCGTCAGGTCGCGCTGCCAGCGTGAAACCGGCAATTTCTCGGCAAAGAAACGCAGCAACGCATTGGCAAGGCCCAGATTGCCTTCGGCGTTCTCAAAGTCGATGGGATTGATCTTGTGCGGCATCGTCGAAGAACCCACTTCGCCGGCCACCGGACGCTGGCGCAGATAACCCAGCGACACATAGCCCCAGATGTCGCGGCAGAAGTCGATGAGGATCACATTGAGCGCGGCGAGCGCATCGCAGTATTCGCCGATCCAGTCGTGCGGCTCGATCTGCGTGGTGTGCGCGTTGGCGGTGAGCCCGTTGCGCTCGATGAACGCCTGCGAGATCGCCGGCCAGTTCGCCTCCGGCAATGTGAACGCATGCGCGTTGAAGTTGCCGACAGCGCCGTTCCACTTGCCCAAGATCGCTACCTGCGCCAGCCGCGCCCGCGCCCGTGCCAGCCGTGCCGAGACATTGCGCAATTCCTTGCCCAGCGTGGTGGGCGAGGCGGTTTGACCATGCGTGCGCGACAGCATCGGCACATCGGCATTGGCGTGCGCCAGCGTGTTGATCTCGCGCAGCAGTTGATCCACCGCCGGCAGCAGCAAATCCGTTCGCGCCTGCTGCAACAGCCGCGCGTAGCTCAGGTTGTTGATGTCTTCGGACGTGCAGCCAAAGTGCACCAGTTCCAGTTGCGCCGGGGTTGCACCGGCCAGTTGCAGTTCGTCGCGAACGAAATACTCCACCGCCTTCACATCGTGATTGATGCGGCTTTCGATGGCCTTCACCGCGCTGGCGCAGGTTTCGCCCGGATCGGCGGCCAGCGCGCTCAGACGTGCGCGCAGCGCGTCGGACAGCGGCATCGCCGGCAGTTGCGGCAGCGATTCGGCCAATTGCAACACCCACAGCGCCTCCACGCGCGTGCGCTCGCGGATCAATCCGCTTTCGGAAAGCAGGCGGGCCAGCGGTTCGACCGAGGCGCGATAACGGCCGTCGACCGGCGACAGGGCAAGAAGGCGAGGGTCCATGCGAGTCGGAGGAATTTTCCGGAAGTTGTAGAATCCACGCATCATAAACGAAGCAGGCCGCCAAGGCGGAGACCGACCACATGACCAAGCCAGAATTCCGGATCGAACACGACAGCATGGGTGAGCTTCAGGTGCCCGCCGATGCGCTGTGGGCTGCGCAAACGCAGCGCGCGGTGCTGAATTTCCCGATCAGCGGACGTCCAATGCCGCGTGCGTTCATCCGCGCCGTGGCGCTGGTGAAGGCCGCCGCCGCGCGTGCGAACACCGCGCTGGGGTTGCTGCCGGCCGATGTGTCCGAGGCGATAGTGGCCGCGTCGCTGGAAGTGGCCGAAGGCCGGCACGACGCGCAGTTCCCGGTCGATGTATTCCAGACCGGCTCCGGCACCAGCACGAACATGAATGCGAATGAGGTGATCGCGAATCTGGCCTCGCGTCGTCTGGGGCGCGCGGTGCATCCGAACGATCAGGTGAACATGGCCCAGAGCAGCAACGATGTGATTCCCACGTCGATTCATGTCAGCGCGGCGCTGGTGTGGAAAGAAGCGCTGCGTCCGGCGCTGGAACATCTGGCCGCCGCGTTGCAAGCCAAGGAGCAGCAGGTCGGTCATATCGTGAAGACTGGCCGCACGCATTTGATGGATGCGATGCCGGTGACGCTGGGGCAGGAGATCGCCGCGTGGCGCACGCAGGTGGAAAAAGGCATCGCCCGCATCGCGGCGGTGGAGCCGCGTCTGCTGCAATTGGCGCAGGGCGGCACGGCGGTGGGCACGGGCATCAACGCGCATCCGGATTTTGCTTCGCGCTTTGCGGCGGAAATTTCGCAGCTGTGCGGCATGGCGTTCAAACCCAACGTCAGTCTGTTTGAAGGCATCGCCACGCAAGACACGGCAGTGGAGTTGTCGGGTCAGTTGAAGACGGTGGCGGTGAGCCTGATGAAACTCGCCAACGATCTGCGCTGGATGAATGGCGGACCGCTGGCGGGGCTTGCAGAGATTGCATTGCCGGCGTTGCAGCCGGGCAGTTCCATCATGCCGGGCAAGGTGAATCCGGTGATTCCCGAAGCCACCGCGATGGTGGCTGCCGAAGTGATCGGCAACGACATGACCATTGCCGTGGCGGGCCAGTCGGGCAATTTCCAGTTGAACGTGATGTTGCCGCTGATCGCCAGCAAGTTGATTGAAAGTGAGCGCCTGCTCGCCAATGTGGCGCGTGCATTGGCCGATAGCGCCATTGCCGGCTTCACCGTGAATGAGGCGCGGCTGGTCGAGGCGTTGCAGCGCAATCCCATTCTGGTCACCGCGCTGAATCCGGTGATCGGCTACGAGAAGGGCGCGGCGATTGCGAAGAAGGCATACGCCGAAGGCAAGCCCATTCTCGACGTGGCGGCGGCACAAACCGATTTGCCGCTGGATGAATTGAAGCGTCTGCTCGACCCGCTGGAACTGACGCGCGGCGGCATCAAGGGCGGCACCAGCGGCGGCGGTTGATCGGTGACGCATCGCGCCGCCAATGCAGCGCGTGAGCGTCTGGTCCAAAAGCTGGCGGGCAGCGCGCCGGACCACGATCTTGCGCGCACGCGATTGGGCGCTGCCAGGATCAGCGGCGCCGACCCGCTGATCGCTTCGCTGTTGCCGCCTGATCCCCGGCCTGCGGCGGTGCTGATTGCGCTGCTGGGTGAAGGCGATGAGGCCGGTATTCTGCTCACCGTGCGCGCGGCGCATCTTCGTCATCATGCGGGGCAGATTGCGTTTCCCGGCGGTCGCATCGAAGACGATGACGACGGCCCCGCCGCTGCCGCATTGCGCGAAGCGCGCGAAGAAGTGGGCCTCGATCCGCGCAGCGTTGAACTGATCGGCTATCTGCCCGACCAGATAGTGCTCACCGGCTTTCGCATCACGCCGGTGGTGGCGCGCGTTACCGGCGCCTTCACGCCAAAGCCCGATCATCGCGAAGTGCAAGACTGCTTCGTGCTGCCGTGGACGCGCTTGCTCGATCCGGCGAGCCAGGTTGAAGTGCAGCGGCCCATTCTCGGTCAGAATCTGAGCATGCGCGACATTCACTACGAGCAGCATCGCATCTGGGGCGCAACCGCCGGGATTCTGCTCACGCTGCTCGATCTGGTGCACGAATGAGCGGCGCTGATTCTTCGCCGCAGCTTTCAGCGATGCGTCAGTTGTTGCAAATCATGCAACGCCTGCGCGATCCGCAGCACGGCTGCCCTTGGGATCGTGCGCAGGATGAGCGCTCGCTGTCGCGCTACACGCTGGAAGAAGCGTATGAATTGGTCGATGCGCTGGAATGTGGCGATGTGGCGGCGCGGCGCGATGAATTGGGCGATCTGCTGTTCCAGGTGGTGTTTCTGGCGCAGTTGGGGGCCGAGCGCGGCGAGTACGATTTCGAGGCGGTGGCGCGCGGCATTGCCGATAAGCTGGTGCGCCGTCATCCGCATGTGTTCGCCGCCGATGATGATCCGCGTGATCAGAACGACTGGGAGGCTATCAAGGCCGCCGAGCGCGCGGCGCGCGGTGAGCGCGGATTGCTCGATGGTATTCCACGCGCAGCGCCTGCGTTGCTGCGCGCGGCGAAGGTGGGCAAGCGTGCGGCGCAGGTGGGTTTCGACTGGAACGATGCCGAAGGTGTGTACGCGAAGATCGCCGAGGAATTGAACGAGGTGCAGCAGGCGCAGCGCAGCGGCGAAGCCTCAGCCTGCGAAGAGGAAATCGGCGATCTGTTGCTGGCGGTGACCAGCCTCGCGCGCCATCTGCATGTGGACCCCGAAACCGCGCTGCGGCGCGCGGTGGATAAATTTCAGACGCGCTTTACCGCGATGGAAACGCAGGTGCGGGAACAGGGCAGCACGCTCGAAGGTCACAGCGCCGAGCAACTCGACGCACTGTGGCGGCAAGCGAAGAAAGCCTGCGCCGATCCAGAGCAGGGTTTGTAAGGCCGCTGCGCCGCTTTGCAGCATCTTCCGGGCAATCGCCTGATAGGGGGTAATCGCCGTTCAGGGTCGATTCATCGCAAGGGTTCTAGTCTTTACCCCAAGCCGGATCAACCGGCGGGCAAGGAGAGAACAAACATGAACAAGCGTCACCTCATCAGTTTTGCCGCCGTCGCGCTGTGTTTTGCGGCGCCTTTTGCCGAAGCAGGCGTTTCGGTGGTCGTGCGGGCGCATGGGCCTGCGCGTGCGCCGGTGTCCACCCGCGTGCGTGTGGTGGATGTCGATCCGGTGTTTCAGCGCGTTGCCCATCGGGTTCCGGTGCGCGAGTGTTCGCGCGGCCATTGCCGCACGCGCATCACGGTGCGCCATGAGCAGCGCGTCGTGGCCTATCGCGTGACCTGGGCGCATCAGGGGCAGCGGGGCGTTGTGCGGATGACGCATCGGCCCGGCGGGTGGATCACGGTGGGTTTCAATATCCCGCGATGGGGATAATCCAGCTACGATAGGCCCGATGGGCAAAAAACACAGCGCTGCACGTGGACGCGCAGGCAGCACCGGGGCAGTCCCGGCGCTGCTGTGCGCTCTGCTGTGCGCTCTGTTGCCGCTCACGGCCACGGCTCAGTCGCGAGGCGGCGGCGGGGAGCGTCGCGCGAACCCTGCGCCACAGCGGCAAACGCAGCGCGAGCCGCAGGCCGAGCGCAACCGCACGCCGCAGCGGCGTCCGGCGGAGCCGCCTTCGAATCAGAGGCCCAATACGCCCCAGCAGCGGCCC
>JAITMN010000245.1 GCA_031277355.1 Nevskiaceae bacterium
CAGATCGCGGTCCGCGAACAATTCCGGCCAATGCTGAAGCGCATACAGATTGTCGATGGTCAGATTCACGCCCAGCGCAAGCGCATGCGCATACTCGGCGCGTGGCGCAAAGTTCGGCGTGAACAGGATGCGCGAAGGGTCCAGGTTCGGCAGCAAACGCCGCACATGCTCGATTTCATCCGGCGACACACATTCCATCGCAACGCCTTCGGCGTGCAGCGCGCGAATCAAGTCCGGATGCCAGTTCGCCTTCACCGCGTAGTGCACGCGCTCCACGGCTTGCAGACTCGTCAATTGCGCAGCAGCCTCGCGCGCAGTGGGCAGGTGATACACATACGCCGCCTCGCGCTGTCCCAGCAGCTTCACCAGCCGCGCAGCCTCGCGCTGCCACCACCATTGCTCCACCGGCGCCGCGCTGGGTTGCTGCGCAGGCTTGTTGAACAACTCCTCCCACGTCGGTCCCAACACGCGATCGCCGCGCTCGGGATGAATCAGCAGCGCATGCAGTTCCCCCACCAACCGATCAGCCTGATCCTCATCCACGACGAAGGTAAAGTTCAGATCGTTCGCCGCCTGGCTCACCAGATAAATCTTCTGGTCCTCGAAGAACTCCAACGCTTCGCCCAAACGATGCAGGATGCCGCGAATGTTGCGGCCCACGAGACTCACCGACGCACAAGGCCCGATCACCTGCGTGCGGCACAGCGCCGACAGTTCTGCCAGCAGCGCATCCAGCACCGCCGCATCCATCGTATTGGCCTGCGGATCGAGCGACACGGTGACGTTCGTCTCCGATGTGGACACCAAATCCACCGACAACCCATGCGCCTTGAAAATCTGGAACGCATCGGCAAGAAAACCCACTTCATGCCACATGCCGGGGCTTTCCATCGACACCAGCGTGATGCCCTTCTTCACGCACACGGCCTTCACCTTGGCCGAACCATCCTTCGGCGAGGCGCTGATGTGCGTGCCTTCGAAGTCCGGCATCTGCGTGGCGTACACATACAGCGGTATGCTGTGCGTGCGCACCGGCATCAGGCAGCGCGGATGCAACACCTTCGCGCCGGAGCTGGCAATCTCCTGCGCCTCGTCATAGTGCAGTTCGCGCAGCAGCCGTGAATTGGGCGTGGAGCGCGGATTGGCGCTGAACATGCCGGGCACGTCGGTCCATATCTCAAGGCGCCTGGCGAGCAGCTTCGCCGCGAAATACGCCGCCGAAGTATCCGATCCACCGCGACCCAGCAGCACCGTATCGCCCGCCGCATCGCTGGCAATGAAACCCTGCGTGATCACCACGGAGGCAAGCCCCGCAAGATGCTCACTCAACGCCGCATCCGGCGAAAAATCGCAGGTGGCCGACAGCCAATTGCCGCGCGCCGAAGCCGCCTCGCGCGCTTCGGCCTTCAGTCCCGTGCGCGCATCCCACCAGGCCGCATCCACGCCTTCAGCGCGCATGAATCTGGCGCCGATTTCGGTGGACATCAATTCGCCCTTCGACATCACACGCGCCCGCGTGCGATCACTGATCTCGCGCGTCAGATGTATGCCCTGCGCGATCTGCCGCAACTCGGTGAGATAACCATCCAGTTGCTCGCTGCGACCGATGCCCAATTCCTCGCACAGTTGCACATGCCGGGCTTCGATGGCATCGAGCGCGGCTTCGTGCTCACCCGCGAGCGCGGCATTGAGCAGCTTTTCCAGCCGATCCGTGATGCCGCTGACCGCCGAGTGCACGATCAGCACACGCACGCCATCGCCCAGACGCTTGCGCGCGACGGAGGCGATGTTGCGCCAGTTAGGCAGCGTGGAAACACTCGTGCCGCCGAATTTCAGCACGACCCAAGGCGCAGCAGCGCGCGATTTCATGGAAAACCCCTGTTCAGCGATGGCCGAGAAACGGGATGAGGGAATTCAAACGTCCAGGTCTTCGAAGTCCTGAAGGTCTTTTTTCAGTTTGCGGTCGGCGAGCACTTCTTCGAGCTTGCTCCACGCCGCCTTGCCCTTCTTGCCTTTGTCGCGCGCGCGTTTGTCCACCCGGTCGAGCAGACGGTCGTACACGCTGCCGTCTTCCTGCTCGGCAAGAAACTCTTCGTCGATTTCGAATCGGCCGTTGTCGCGCTCAGACATCTGGCTTTTTTGGCAAGTATTTTCGTTAAATCAGGCAGTTATGCCCGAAACGGCCGGGCATTGGGCTGCGAACTATAACGAATCCGGCGCTGGGATCAACCCCGATTCACCTGCCGCGATGCCCACGACCACCGGCATCCCCCTGGCCGCGCCCAGTTCGGCGCGTGCCCGATCCCAGTGAATCGCCGCCTGGGAATCCCCCAGCGCTTTGTCGAAAAACTCTTCCAAAACAGACACATCCGGCTCAATCGTCTGCCCTTCGCCATCCACTTGCGGGTGCGCTTCGAGCACCAGAAGCCCGTCGATCCAGGCCACTTTCACCGGTTCGTTGATCAGATACACGGGCGTTCCCAGCGGCACCATCGGGAACAGTTCCTCGATGTCTTCCGGGTACATGCGGATGCAGCCGTGCGTGACCGCCATGCCCACCGCCAGCGGATTGTTCGTGCCGTGGATCAGGTACGCGCCTTTAAGCCCCAGACGCATCGCAAAGGCCCCCAGCGGGTTGTTCGGGCCGGGCGGCACCACGGCCGGCAGCGGCGGCTCGCCATTGGCGCGATGCTCCTGACGCACCGATTCCGGCGGCGTCCACGAGGGATTCACGCGCTTCTGCACGATGGTGGTCTTGCCCAGCGGCGTGTGCCA
>JAITMN010000247.1 GCA_031277355.1 Nevskiaceae bacterium
CGCCCGACGATGGACACATCGGCCACCGGCGTGCGCACCAGCGTGCCGTTGGAACTGATCAGCATCAGTTCGTGCTCGGGCAGCACCTGAAGCGCAGCGACGGTTTCGCCATTGCGCTCCGTGACCTGCAACGCGATCACGCCCTGCCCGCCCCGGCCATGTGAGGGGAAATCTTCCAGCGGCGTGAGCTTGCCGTAGCCGCGCTCGGAGGCAGTGAGCACCAAGCCCTCGCCCACGACAATCATGCCGATCACGCTCTGGCCTTCGCTCAACTTCACGCCGCGCACGCCGGTGGAATCGCGGCCCATGGGGCGCACTTCCTCCTCGTTGAAGCGGATCGCCTTGCCGCCGCTGGTGAACAGCATCACTTCGCGCGCGCCATCGGTGACGGCCACTTCCACCAGCTGATCGCCGTCGCGCAGGTCCACCGCGATGATGCCGGAGGTGCGCGGCCGCGAGAACGCCGACAGCGGCGTTTTCTTCACCGTGCCGTCGCGCGTGGCCATGAACACGAAATGACCATCGTCGTATTGCTTGATCGGCAGCACAGCGGTGATCTTCTCACCCTCGGCCAGCGGCAGCAGATTCACCATCGGCTTGCCGCGTGAAGCGCGACCGGCCTGCGGCAACTCGAACACGCGCAGCCAGTACACCTGCCCGTGATTCGAGAAACACAGCAGCGTGTCGTGCGTGTGCGCGACGAACAGCGTTTCGACGAAATCCTCTTCCTTCGTTGCCGTGGCGCTCTTGCCGCGCCCGCCGCGACGCTGCGCCTGATAATCCGACACCGGCTGCGACTTGGCGTAACCGCCGTGCGACAGCGTGACTACGACATCCTGCGGTTCGATCAAATCCTCGGTGGTGAGATTCAAGTGATCGAGCGTGATTTCCGTGCGGCGCGCATCGCCATACTGATCGCGGATTTCCAGCAATTCGCCGCGCACCACTTCGGTGAGGCGTTCGGGACGGGCGAGAATGTCCATCAGGTCGCCGATCTGCACCAGCAGTTCGGCGTACTCGGCGATGATTTTGTCCTGCTCCAAACCCGTGAGGCGGTGCAGCCGCATGTCGAGAATGGCCTGCGCCTGCGCTTCGCTCAGACGATAACCGCCATCGACCAAACCCAGCTCACTGCCCAACCCCTGCGGACGCGAATCCACCGCGCCCGCGCGCTCCAGCATCTTCGGCACCGCGCCGGAGTGCCACACCTTCGCCATCAATGCGGCGCGCGCCTCCGGCGGCGAGGACGAGGCGCGAATCAGCGCGATCACTTCGTCGATGCTCGCCAGCGCGACCGCCAGACCTTCGAGCACATGCGCACGTTCGCGCGCCTTGCGCAGATCGTAAACCGTGCGGCGCGTGACCACTTCGCGGCGATGCCGGATGAACGCATCCAGCATTTCCTTCAGCGACATCAGCTTGGGTTGCCCGTCCTGCAACGCCACCATGTTGATGCCGAACACGGTTTCCAGCGGTGTTTGCGCGAACAGATTGTTCAGCACCACTTCGGCCACTTCGCCGCGCTTCAATTCCACGACGACGCGCATGCCGTCCTTGTCGGACTCATCGCGCAGACCGTCGGAGGCAATGCCCTCGATCTGCTTCTCGCGCACCAGATCGGCAATGCGCTCGATCAGCCGCGCCTTGTTCACCTGATACGGCAGTTCGGTGATGATGATGGCCTGCCGGTCGCCCTTGCCCACATCTTCAAAATGCGTGCGGCCACGAATGGACAATCGCCCGCGCCCGGTGCGATACGCCGTGGCGATTTCCCGCGCACCGTTGATGATGCCGGCAGTGGGGAAGTCCGGCCCCGGCAGATGCTGCATCAAACCGGCGAGACTGATTTCCGGTTCGTCGATCACCGCCAGCAGCGCGTTGATCACTTCGGTGAGATTGTGCGGCGGAATGTTCGTGGCCATGCCCACGGCGATGCCGGAGGAACCATTGACCAGAAGATTCGGGATGCGCGCAGGCAACACCGCCGGTTCCTGCTCGGACTCGTCGTAGTTGGGGACGAAATCCACCGTCTGCTTGTCGATATCGGCCAGCAACTCGTGCGCGATGCGCGACATGCGCACTTCGGTGTAGCGCATCGCTGCGGGCATGTCGCCATCCACCGAGCCGAAGTTGCCCTGACCATCCACCAGCAGGTAGCGCATCGAGAAGGGCTGCGCCATGCGCACGATGGCGTCGTACACCGCCGAATCGCCGTGCGGGTGGTATTTGCCGATCACATCGCCCACGACTCGGGCGGATTTCTTGTACGGCTTGTTCCAGTCGTTACCCAGCTCGCGCATCGCGAACAACACGCGCCGATGCACGGGTTTCAGACCATCGCGAACATCCGGCAGCGCGCGACCGACAATCACGCTCATCGCATAGTCGAGGTAGGACTGCCGCATCTCATCTTCGAGATTCACGGGCAGTATTTCGCGGGCGAATTCGCTCATTCCACAGCCTTTCGCATCGTCTGATAAAAACGATGAATTCTAGCACAAATACCCCCTTCAATGGCCGCCGAAACAGGGGTTTTCATGCGATTGCCGGTATACTCCGGCAGGTGAACGCCAACACGTATTCAACCGCCGGCGCGGCTGCGCCCGACCCGGCCGAAATCGCCAAGTTCGACGAACTGGCGCATCGCTTTTGGGACCCGCGCGGCGAGTTTCGCCCGCTGCACCAGATGAACCCGGTGCGCGCCGCCTGGGTGGCTTCGCGCACCCCGCTTGCCGGCGTGCGCGTGCTCGATGTGGGCTGCGGCGGCGGCCTGTTTGCCGAAAGCATGGCCCGAGCCGGCGCGCAGGTCACCGCCATTGATCTGTCATCGCAGATGATCGAAGTGGCGCGATTGCACGCGGCCGAAGCCGGCCTTGCCATCGACTATCGCGTGCAGGATGCCGCCGCGCTCACCGAGCGCTTCGACGTGGTCTGCTGCATGGAAATGCTGGAGCATTTGGCCGATCCCGCCGCGATGCTCGCTACCTTCGCCGCGCTTGCTGCGCCCGGCGCTCCGGTGTTCGTCTCCACGCTGAACCGCAACTTGAAATCCTTCCTGATGGCGATAGTCGGGGCCGAGTATGTGATGCGGCTGCTGCCGCGCGGCACGCATGAATACGAGCGTTTCATCCGTCCATCGGAACTGGCGCGCTGGTCGCGTGAAGCCGGCTTGGAACTGGTGGACATCGCCGGTCTGCACTATGACCCGCTGCGCGAACACTGCGATATCACCGCCGATGTCTCGGTGAACTACATCGCGCAATTGCGCGGCAGCCAGGTGCATCGCTGATGCCGCACCGCGCCGCTGCGGTGCTGTTTGATCTGGACGGCACCTTGCTCGACACCGCGCCCGACATGGTGGCCGCGCTGAATCAAGTGCGCGTGGAACAGGGGTTGCCCGCGCTCGACTCCCAGCTCGCCCGCGCGCAGGTATCCAATGGCTCCACCGGGTTGATGACGCTGGCCTTCCCCGAGTTGAGCGGTGAACCCTTCGAACAATTGCGCGAACATTTCCTGTCGCTGTATTCCCAGCGCATCGCCGAACAAACCGCACTGTTCCCCGGCTTCGAGCGGGTGCTGGCGAAATTCAAGGCGTGGAACATGCCCTGGGGCATCGTCACGAACAAACCGGCGTTTCTCACCAATCCGCTGCTGGCGGCGCTGAACCTGGATCGTGAGGCCGCCTGCATCGTCAGCGGCGATACGCTGCCGCAGCGCAAGCCGTATCCCGAGCCATTGCTGCATGCCGCCGAACGCCTGCGCATGGCTCCGGAATACTGCGTCTACGTTGGCGATGCGCAGCGCGACGTGCAGGCCGCTCACGCAGCCGGCATGCCGGCGCTGGTGGCGCTGTATGGTTACATCGGCCCGCAGGATGATCCGCGATCCTGGCAACCCGATGCGTTCATCGAACACCCTTACGATCTGATTTACTGGCTGGAGCAATCGTGAACAACACGCTCTCCGGCCGCGTGATCGCCATCACCGGAGCCACCGGCGGCATCGGTCGCGCGCTGACGCTCGACTGCGTTCGCCACGGCGCCGAAGTGGTGCTGCTGGGCCGCAATCTGCAAAAGCTCAAAGGGCTGTACGCCGAAACCGAAACATTGCGGCCAAACGCCGCGCTGATGGCGCCGCTTGATCTGGAACGTGCGCTCGCGCCGGACTACGACGCGCTGGCCGCTGCGGTGATGCGGCGCTATGGCCGCCTCGATGGCCTCGTTCACTGCGCCGCGCTGCTGGGCACGCTGACGCCAATCGAGCACTACGAAGTGCCAACCTGGTGCCGCGTGTTGCATGTGAACCTCACCGCCGCGTTTGCCCTGACGCAGGTGCTGTTGCCCGCGCTGCGCCGTTCGCCCGACGCATCGGTAATTTTCACCAGCAGCGGCGTGGGCCGGCGCGGTCGCGCGCACTGGGGCGCGTATGCGGTGTCGAAGTTCGGCGT
>JAITMN010000303.1 GCA_031277355.1 Nevskiaceae bacterium
CACCCCTCACCCCCGCCCGCCCCGCTTCTCTCTGCAACGCCTGTTCAGCTACATGTGGCGCGAAACGCTGGAAGTGCGCCGCGACCCGGTGCGTGCAACGATGGCGCTCGGCGGCTCGCTGATCCTGATGCTGGTAATGGGCTTTGGCATCAGCACCGACGTGAACAATCTGAGCTACGCCGTGCTCGACCGCGACCAGAGCACGCTGAGTCAGAGCTATCAACTCGACATCTCCGGCTCCACCTATTTCAGTGAGCGCCCGCCACTGTCGGACTACGACGAACTCGACCGCCGCATGCGCAGCGGTGAACTCACGCTCGCCATCGAAATTCCGCAAGGCTTTGGCCGCGCGGTGCTCAGCGGCCGCCCCGTGGCCATTGGCGCATGGTTCGACGGCGCGATGCCCCAACGCGCCGAGACCGTGCAAGGCTATCTGCAAGGTCTGCATCAATTCTGGCTCGCCGATCAGTCCCGCCGACGCGGTGGCGGCGCAAGCGCAAGTGCAGGCGCAAGCGCGGTATCCATCGAAAGCCGCTTCCGCTACAACCCCGATGTGGCGAGCCTTCCCGCAATGGTCCCCGCCGTGATCCCGCTGCTGCTGCTGATGTTCCCCGCCATGCTCACCGCACTGGCCGTGGTGCGCGAAAAGGAAATGGGCTCGATCATCAACCTCTACGTAACACCCGCCACGCGCACCGAATTCCTGCTGGGCAAACAACTGCCCTATGTGGCCCTGGCGATGGTGAATTTTCTGTTGATGGTCACGATGGCAGTGACGATGCTCGGCGTACCGCTCACCGGCAACTTCCTCACGCTGCTGCTGGCGGCGCTGGCCTTCTGCTTCGCCGCCACCGGTATGGGCTTGCTCGCCTCGGCCATCACCAAGAGCCAGATCGCCGCGCTGTTCTTTGCGATGATCGGCACGATGCTGCCGGCCACGCAGTTCGGCGGCATGATCGACCCGGTGTCGTCGCTGGAAGGCGCGGGCCGCATCATCGGCGAAATCTATCCGGCCAGTCACATGTTCACGGTGAGCCGTGGCGTGTTCAACAAGGCGCTGGGCTTTACCGATCTGGCCGGTTCGCTGTGGCCGCTGGCGCTGGCTGCGCCGGTGATCCTGGGCCTTGCCATCGCGTTGCTGAAGAAGCAGGAAACATGAGGCAGAAGATCGAAAACATCTATCGCCTCGGCGTGAAGGAACTGTGGAGCCTGTGGCGCGACCCGATCATGCTGGCGCTGATCGTGTTCGCCTTCACGTTCTCGGTGTACACCGCCGCCACCGCAATGCCCGAGACGCTGCACGGCGCGCCGCTGGCGATTGTTGATGAAGACCAATCGCAGCTTTCCAGTCGCATCGTCTCAGCTTTCTATCCGCCCTCGTTCAGCACGCCGATCATGATCTCGAACGATCAGGTGGACCCCGGCCTCGACGCCGGCATCTACACCTTCGTGATGGTGATTCCACCGCGCTTCCAGCAGGACGTTCTTGCCGGCCGCAGCGCGCAGCTTCAATTGAACACCGACGCCACTCGCATGACGCAAGCCTTTCTCGGCAGCGGCTACATCCAGCAGATCGCGATGGGCGAGATCAACGAATTCGTGAACCGCTATCGCCAAAACATCGTGCCGCCGGTGAACCTGGAAGTGCGCGCCCGCTTCAACCCCACGCTGGACAAATCCTGGTTCGGCGCGCTGTCGCAGATCATCAACCAGATCGCGATGCTGTCCATCATCCTCACCGGCGCGGCGCTGATCCGCGAACGCGAGCACGGCACCGTGGAACATCTGCTGGTGATGCCCGTCACGCCCGCCGAAATCATGCTGGCAAAGGTGTGGTCGATGGGCCTCGTGGTGCTTGCAGCGGCCACCGTATCGGTGAAGCTCGTGGTGCAAACGCTGCTGCACGTGCCGGTGGCCGGCTCGCTACCGCTGTTCTTCACCGGCGCGGCGCTGCTGCTCTTTGCCACCAATTCGATGGGCATTTTCATGGCAACGATTGCCCGCTCCATGCCGCAATTCGGCATGCTGGTAGTGCTGGTGCTGATGCCGCTGCAAATGCTCTCCGGCGGCGCCACGCCACGCGAAAGCATGCCCAAGCTGGTGCAGGACGTGATGCTCGCCGCGCCCACCACGCATTTCGTGGAACTGGGTCAGGCCATCCTGTTTCGCGGCGCGGGCATCGGCATCGTGTGGAAGTCTTTCGTTTGGCTGCTCGCCATCGGCGCGGTGTTCTTTTTCTTTTCGCTGCGACGGTTTCGCAAGACCATTGCGCAGATGGCGTGAGATTTCGCCCGCTGCACTGCAAAGCATTGCCCCGCTGACCCTCATCGGCCCCGGGGCAATGCTTCCCTGACTCTCTAGATCAACCCAAACGCCAACATCGCATCGGCCACGCGCCGGAAGCCCACGATATTGGCTCCGATCACGTAATTGCCCGGACTGCCAAATTCATTGGCCGTCTCGAAGCAATCGCGGTGGATGTTGCGCATGATGTCGTGCAGACGCCGCTCGGTATGCTCGAACGTCCACTTGTCGCGACTGGCGTTCTGCTGCATTTCCAGCGCCGACGTGGCCACACCGCCCGCATTGGCCGCCTTGGCAGGACCATAGGTGGTGCCGGCGCTCTGAAACACGCGCACACCGCCCGGCGTCGTGGGCATGTTGGCGCCCTCGCCCACCGCGATGCAACCGTTATGCACCAGCGTGCGCGCGGCGTCTTCGTCCAGCTCGTTCTGCGTGGCGCAGGGCATCGCGATCTGCGAGGGAATATCCCATATCTTGCCGCCTTCCAGATAACGCGCGTCGCCGCGATATTCCACATAGCGGCTGATGCGGCGCCGTTCCACTTCCTTGATCTGCTTGACCACGCCCAGATCAAGACCATTGGGATCGTGAATCACGCCATTGGAATCGGAGCAGGCCACCACCTTCGCGCCCAACTGTTGCAGCTTCTCGATGGCATAGATCGCCACATTGCCCGAACCGGACACCGTGCACACGCGCCCTTCCACGCCATCACCGCGCACCTTCAACATTTCTTCGACGAAGTACACCGCGCCATAGCCGGTGGCTTCGCGCCGCACCAGCGCGCCGCCCCAACTCGGGCTCTTGCCGGTGAGCACGCCGGATTCATAGCGATTGGTGATGCGCTTGTATTGCCCGAACAGATAACCGATTTCACGCGCGCCAACGCCGATGTCGCCCGCAGGCACATCGGTGTATTCACCCAGCGCGGTGTACAGCGTGGTCATGAAGCTCTGGCAAAAGCGCATGATCTCGGAGTCGGAGCGGCCTCTGGGATCAAAATCAGAGCCGCCCTTGGCCCCGCCGATGGGCAGGCCCGTCAGCGCGTTTTTGAATATCTGCTCAAAGCCCAGAAACTTGATGATTCCCAGATACACCGAAGGATGAAAACGCAGGCCGCCCTTGTAGGGCCCCAGCGCACTGTTGAACGCCACACGAAACCCGCGCGCAATCTGCACTTCGCCGTTGTCGTCCTGCCACGGCACGCGGAAGATCAACTGCCGCTCCGGTTCGCAGATGCGCTCGATCAGTTTCTGTTC
>JAITMN010000069.1 GCA_031277355.1 Nevskiaceae bacterium
CTGCTCAGCGATGATGGCGCCAATGTGATTTACCGCATTGCCTACAAGGGAGCGAAGTGACCATGACCATCAAACTCAAAACCCGTTACGCGATTCCGATGCTTGCCGTGGTGGCTGCCATTCTCGGCGCTTGCGGCCAGCAGGCTGCTGCACCGCCCCGCGCTGCCGCGCCGCCACCTCCGCCGCCGCCCTCGACTCCGGACTTCATCACGGTGCCGGGTGAGCGCATCGTGCCGGAAAGCCTCACGTCCACCGCCGATGGCACGGTGTATTTCGGCAGCGTCGGCGCGCGGCAGATTTATCGCGCCGCGCCGAAGGCCGACACCGCCGAAGTGTTCATTCCGGCAAACACCAACGACATGCTGGCGATCTTCGGCGTGCTGGCCGATGAGAAGTCGGGCAGCCTCTACGCCTGCTCGGGCAACATGATGGGCCAGGTGCCGCCGGGCGCGAAGGATTTGCCCTCCGCGCTGTATGTGTTTGATCTGGCTTCCGGCGCGTACAAAGCGCACTACCCGCTGCCAACGGCCAAAGCCGCCTGCAACGACATCGCGGTGGACAACGACGGCAATGTCTACGTCACTGACACGCAGAACATGCAGATCGCGCAGTTGAAGGCGGGGGCCGACAAGCTCCAGGTGTGGGTGAGCGGCAAGTTCGGCAAGGCCGGGGATGTCCTCGACGGCATCGCCGTGGTCGATGGCAAGGTGTACGTGAACGCGCTGGCGACCAGCAAGCTGTTTGCCGTGCCGATTGCCGCTGGCGGCGCGGCTGGTATCTCGGTGGAGATCAAGCTCGACAAGCCGCTGGAGCGCCCGGACGGCATGCGCGCGTTCGGCCACAACCTGCTGGTCGCCAATGGCGGCGGCGAGGGTAGCGTGGGGTTTGTGACGCTCGATGGCAACGACGGCGGTCGTCACACCACGCTGAAAACGGGCTTCCCCGACGGCCTCGTGGCCGTCACGGTGGTCGGCGACAACATCTACGCGCTGGAAGCGCAGTTCGGCTCGTTGCAGGCCGCCGCCGGCACGCCGGCCAAGCCGTTCCGGGCTACGAGGGTGCCGCTGCCTTAAGCTCAAGCGGACTTGCTGGACGCTGGGGACGCGCGCCCGTAACATCGCGCGTCCCTTTTTTGCAATCCCCCAAGTCAATGCGCAGCCATTATTGCGGCCAGGTCAACGAGAGTCTTTCGGGTCAGGAAATCACCGTCGCCGGGTGGGTTCACCGCCGGCGCGATCACGGCGGCGTGATCTTCATCGACCTGCGCGACCGCGAAGGGTTGCTGCAGGTCGTTTTCGATCCGGATGACCCCCAGCAGTTCGCCGAAGCCGAGCGCCTGCGCGGCGAGTTCGTGATTCAGGTGCGCGGCAAGGTGCGCGAGCGTCCCGCCGGCACGGCCAACCCCGATCTGGCCTCCGGCAAGGTGGAAATGCTCGCCCGGCAGTTGGTGGTGCTGAATCGCTCCGAACCGCTGCCCTTCCAACTCGATGAGAACGTGGGCGAAGACGTGCGTCTGCGCTTTCGCTACATCGACCTGCGCCGCCCCGAGATGAGCGCGCGGCTGCGTTTGCGTCATCGTTTGACGATGGCGATTCGCCACTACATGGACGGCCACGGCTTCATCGACCTTGAAACGCCGATTCTGACGAAGGCCACGCCCGAAGGCGCGCGCGACTATCTGGTCCCCAGTCGCACGCACGCCGGCAAGTTCTTCGCGCTGCCGCAGTCGCCGCAAATCTTCAAGCAATTGCTGATGATGTCGGGCTTTGATCGCTACTACCAGATTGCGCGCTGCTTCCGCGATGAAGACCTGCGCGCGGATCGTCAGCCCGAGTTCACGCAGCTCGACGTGGAGACTTCCTTCCTCGATCAAGATCAGATCATGATGTTGATGGAAGGGTTGATCCGCGAAGTGTTCGCGCAGGTGGTGGAAGTGCCGCTGCCGCAGCCGTTCCCGCGCATCACCTATGCCGAAGCGATGCGCCGCTATGGTTCAGACAAACCCGACCTGCGCGTATCGCTGGAACTGGTGGACGTGGCCGACCTCGTGGCCGGCTGCGATTTCAAGGTCTTTGCAGGCCCCGCCGCCGATGCGCAGGGCCGCGTCGCTGCGCTGCGTGCGCCGGGCGGCGGTGCGTTGAGCCGCAGCCAGATCGACGACTACACCGCCTTCGTCGCGCGCTACGGCGCGAAGGGTTTGGCCTATATCAAAGTGAACGAGAAGGCCAAGGGCCGCGAAGGTCTGCAATCGCCGATATTGAAGTTTCTCTCCGACGAAGCGGTGGCCGGCATCCTCGAACGCACCAACGCCGTGGATGGCGACCTGATTTTCTTCGGCGCGGACAAGGCCAAGGTTGTGTGCGATGCCCTGGGCGCGCTGCGTCTGAAACTGGGCGCGGATTTGAATCTGATCGAACACGGCTGGCGTCCGCTGTGGGTGGTGGATTTCCCGATGTTCGAGTACGACGCCGACGCCAAGCGCTGGGTGGCGATGCATCATCCGTTCACCGCACCGAAGGTCGATGATCCGGCGCAGCTTGCCGCCGGGCCGGGCGATGCCGTTGCCAAAGCCTACGACATGGTGCTGAACGGTTCGGAGATCGGCGGCGGTTCGGTGCGTATCCATCGCGCCGAAATGCAATCGGCGGTGTTCACGTTGCTGGGCATCGACGCGCAGGAAGCGCGCAACAAGTTCGGCTTCCTGCTCGATGCGTTGAAATACGGCGCACCGCCGCATGGCGGCAT
>JAITMN010000025.1 GCA_031277355.1 Nevskiaceae bacterium
CGCGAAGAAGCCATCCGCGCCGTGCGCGACTGCCATGACGCGGGCATCCGCGTGAAGATGATCACCGGCGATCACGCCGACACCGCGCGCGTGATCGGCGCGCAATTGGCCATCGGCGATGGCAACACCGCCATCACCGGCGCGGAACTGACGCAGATGGATGATGCCGCGCTGCGCCGCGTGGTGCAGCAGGTGGATGTGTTCGCACGCGCCAGCCCCGAACACAAGCTGCGGCTGGTGCGAGCGTTGCAGCAGGAACAGCAAGTGGTGGCGATGACCGGCGATGGCGTCAACGATGCGCCCGCGCTGAAGCGTGCCGATGTCGGCGTGGCGATGGGGCACAAGGGCACCGAAGCGGCCAAGGAAGCCGCCGACGTGGTGCTCACCAACGACAACTTCGCCACCATTGCCGCAGCGGTGCGCGAGGGTCGCGCGGTGTACGATAATCTGCGCAAGTTCATTCTGTTCATGCTGCCGACCAACGGCGGCGAAGCGCTGGTGGTGATTTCCGCGATGCTGTTCAATCTGCTGCTGCCGCTGACGCCGGCGATGGTACTGTGGATCAACATGGTGACTTCCAGCACGCTGGGATTGGCGCTGGCCTTCGAGCCCGCCGAAGCCAACATCATGCAGCGCCCGCCACGCTCGCCGCGTCAATCGCTGCTGTCGGGCTTCTTCGCCTGGCGCGTGATCATGGTGTCGGTGTTGATGGCAGCCGGCGCGCTGGGGCTGTTTCTGTGGGAATTGCAGCGCGGCACCAGTCTTGAAACCGCGCGCACGATGGCGGTCAACGCCATTGTTGCGGCCGAGATGTTCTATCTGTTGAACAGCCGTCACCTGTTTCTGCCCGCGTTCACCTGGGAAGGTCTCACCGGCAATCGCTATGTGCTGGTGGTGATCGCCGCATGCGTGGGGCTGCAACTGGCCTACACCTATGTGCCGCTGTTGCAGACGATCTTCGGTTCGGCGCCGCTGGGTTTGCGCGAGTGGATGATGGCGATTTGCGCAGGCTTGCTGGTGTTCGTCGTGGCCGAGATCGAAAAGCTCGTGCTGCGCCGTACCGGTGCATCAGCGCGCATGGAAACGTGACATGCTGGCCGTGCCGACTCCCGATTCCTGGGTACAAGCTGCGCTGAGCGATTGGCGCACGCTGCTGGTCGATCACGCCAATTGCGAGAAAAAAGCCGCCTCCACGGCGCTGGCGTTGCTGTTCGCCTATCCCGAAGATCGCGCGTTGAGTCTGGCGCTGGCGCGATTGGCGCGCGAGGAATTGCGGCATTTCGAGCAGGTGCAAAAGATGATGCAGCGCCTGGACGTTCCCCCGCTGCGATTGTCGCCGGGCCGCTATGCCAGCAAACTGCGAGCGCTGCTCGCGACGAACGAACCTCAGCGCAAGATCGACCTGCTGCTCTGCGGTGCGTTGATCGAGGCCCGTTCCTGCGAGCGTTTCGAGCGATTGGCTCCGCACTTGCAGGAGCCCTTGGCGGGGTTTTACGCAGACCTCGCCAAGTCCGAACGGCGGCACAAGGGTTTGTATGGAGACCTGGCGCGCGCATCGGCAAAGCAGGCCGGTATGCCGCAAGCCGCGCTCGACGCCCGCTTGGCCGAACTGGCCGAAGCAGAGGCGCGATTTGCCACCGGGCCCGATCCGCAGTTTCGTTTTCACTCCGGTGCGCCCTGCGCCTTGCCTGAGGCGGCATCATCGGGATAACCTCCGGATCCACAAAAACAGCGGCATCAATACGCCAGCTTGAAGGAGGGTGCGATGATCGGGGGCATTACCTTTGTAGTTCTGGGTGCAGCCGTGGCTTCCACGCCCTGCGAACGTCTTGCCGGCGTCACGCTCGACAAGGCAACCATCACGGCTGCGCAGTTCGTTGCCGAAGCGCCCGTGCCGGCGCGTCCGGCACGCCCTGGCGCTGCGCCCGCGCCTGCGCCCACCGGACCTGCGGCGATGATCCCCGCGCACTGCCGAGTGCAACTTGATCTGAAGCCCACCGCCGATTCGTTGATCAAGATGGAGATGTGGCTGCCGCCCGCCGACAAGTGGAACGGCAAATTCATGGGCGTTGGCAATGGCGGCTTCGCCGGTTCGATTCAAGGCTTGACCAATGAGATGCCGCAGGCGCTGCGTCTGGGTTACGCCACGGCTGGCACCGACACCGGCCATCAAACGCAGGGCGGCGAGTGGGCCATCGGTCATCCCGAGAAGATGATCGACTTCGGCTATCGCTCAACGCATGAGATGACGTTGAAGGCCAAGCAACTGCTCACCGCCTTCTACGACAAGCCTCAGCAGTACGCTTATTTCAAGGGTTGCTCCACCGGCGGCCGCATGGCGGTGATGGAAGCGCAGCGTTATCCCGAAGACTATGACGGCATCATCGCCGGCTCGTTGGCGAATCGGCATATCCATATGTGGACGGCTGGTGTTGCGCGCAGCGTCGATCTGTTCCGCCGTCCGGAGTCGGGTCTTTCCAAAGAACAGGCGGACTTGGTCAACAAGACCGTGATGGACAAGTGCGACACGCTGAAAGAAGGCTTCCTGAACAATCCGCGCGCCTGTTCCGTGGATTTCAAGGCGCTGCGTTGCAGTGCCGGCAGCAGCGGCAACGCCTGCCTCACCGACGCGCAATTGAAAACGGTGGAAACTTTCTACGGCGGCGTGCACAACTCGAAGGGCGAGTTGATCTTCTCCGGTCAGGCGTTGGGCAATCCCATCGGCGCGATGCAACCCAATCCCAATGGTCCCGGTGGTGTGTACGATCTGGTGAGGATTGCGCACAACGATGCGAACATGGATTGGAAGACCTTTGACCTTGATCGCGAGATGCCCTTTCTCGACGAGAAGCTGGGTTATGTCGATGCGGTCAATCCCGACCTGAGCAAGTTCAAGGCGCGCGGCGGCAAGCTGCTGCTCACGCATGGCTGGTCCGATACCGGCATCACGCCGGAAAACACCGTGTGGTACTACGAACAGGTGCTGGGCAAGATGGGCGGCAATCAGGGCGATTGGGTGCGTCTGTTCATGGCTCCGGGCATGGGACATTGCGGCGGTGGTCCCGGTGTGAACACGTTCGATTCCATCGGCACGCTTGAAAAGTGGGTGGAGCGTGGCATCGCGCCCGACACGATGATGGGCGAAGGGCAGGGGATGAAGCGGCCGCTGTGTCCTTATCCGCAGGCTGCGCAGTACAAGGGCAGCGGTGATGTGAAGGATGCCGCCAACTGGAGCTGCGGTTCGCCGTAAATCAAACGCTGGCCGCGCAACCTACTGCTTGCGCGGCCAGCGCTGTGTCTTGAGCGTGGCCAGATTCAGGAACGTGAAGTAGCCGTCTTCCATGCCCGCTCCGGTGTCGATGAAGTGCGCATTGCCCATCGTCTGCATGCGCGCAACCGTCATGTGCCCATGCACCACCGCGCGAGCATTGCGCACCTTGCCCAGATACCCGTTGTCGTAACGGGCGGTTGACCACACACAATGCGCTGCATCTTCTGATGAGAGCTCGCCATTGCGCATGTCTTGCCAATCGTCTGTGGGCAGATCGGCGTGAACCACACCCACCGGGCCCTGCTCGGTCTGCACTTCGATGGCCAGCGGCAGTTCCAGCAGCGCTGCGCTGACGCGCTCGCGTTCGGCGGGCGTCAGCGCGTAGATCCATCGACCGCCGTTGTTCAGATGCATCAGCGTGAAATTCTTGTGTTGGCCGATGGCGCCGCAGGCCATCACTTCATGGTTGCCGCGCACGGCGTGAAACCAGGGTTTCACAAGCCAATCGGTGACCTGCGCGGATTCCGGGCCGCGATCCACCAGATCGCCCACCGAAAACAGCCGGTCGCGCGATTCGTCAAACTTGATGGCGCGCAGCCCAGCCGCCAGCAGCGAGAAATGCCCGTGAATGTCGCCCACGGCGAAGTCCCGACCGGTGGTGTTGAGCGCAAAGGTTTTCAGCATGGCGGTGCAGTGGAAGCCGTCTCGATGTGCCAGTTCAACGTCGCCCTGCGTTCGAGTTTGAAGATGCCGCAGTTGGGCATGGCGAAGCCTTGTCGATAGCGCTGAAAGGCTCGCATGTCATCGGCGTTGCGTGCCGGATGGCCTTGCAGCAGCCA
>JAITMN010000028.1 GCA_031277355.1 Nevskiaceae bacterium
TTCAATGTGTATCCGAAGGAGATCGAATTGGTGCTCGATCAACTGCCGGGGGTTGTCGAAAGCGCGGTGATCGGTTGTCCGCATCCGGATTTTGGCGAAGCGGTGGTGGCGGTGATTGCGGGCACAGGTTCAGAGGCCGACGTGATTGCCGCGTGCCGCGAACAACTGGCCGCATTCAAAACACCCAAGCGGGTGTTCTTCGTGCAGGACTTGCCGCGCAATGTAATGGGCAAGGTGCAGAAGAACGTGCTGCGCCAGACGTATCAGCGCGCGTTTGCCTGAGCGCCGCCTACCTGCGCCACAGTACGCTGATCCACAGCACCAGCGGCGCGGCCACCACCACCAGCGCGCCGTACATCAGCAATCTCCGATAGAATTTTTCCCGCTCGGCGGGCGGCGAGTTCGCCAGCACCAGCGCGCCGTTGGTGGAGAATGGGCTGACATCCACGATAGTCGCCGCCACCGACATCGCCGCAACGAAGGCGCTGACCGCCAGCGGCGGCTGACCTTGCAGGAATGGCACCGCCAGCGGGATCAGCGAACCCAGCACCGCTGCCGATGAAGCGAACGCCGACACCACTGCGGCGATCAGCAGCAGCAGCAAGCCGGCAATGGCCGGTGTGGAGAAGCCGGCCACCTGATCGCCCACATAGTTGATCGTGCCCATTTTCTCCAGCACGGCAACATAGGTTCCCACGCCGATGATCAGCACGATCTCGGGCCAGGGCAGACGGCGCAACGCATCTTTGTTGGTTGGCGTCCAGATCAATGTGAGGATCAACGCCAGCGACATCGCAACAAGGCCAATCTGCATCTTGTAGATCAGCGTGAGCACCGCGAGCACGATCAGCGCCGCGTAGGTGGACCAGTGCTGCAATCGGTCGCGCTGAAGGGCTGGCGGCGCGGCCACTGTCTCGCCCTCGCCTGCACCGCTGCCATTGCTCTGCGCAATCGCATCGCGTCGGCCCATCACGATGAAAAGGCCGATGGCGGCCAGCAGGTTCATTATCAAACTGCCGTAGAACGGCGCCATCGGCTCCCACGCCAGGCCGGCCTTCTGCACCACATCGCGCGTGATGCCGCCGTACACACTCAGCGGCGAGAAGCCGCCGGCCTGCGCGCCGTGAATCACCATCAGGCCCATCAGCAGCGGATTCACGCCATTGCGCACGCCAAAGCTCACCGCCAGCGGTGCCAGTATCGCCACCGCCGCAGGGCTCAGCGCGCCCACGCCCGTGAGCACGGCGGCGATCAGGAACATCGCCCACGGCAGCGCCGCCGCATTGCCGCCCAGTGCACGCATGATGCCGCCGACCATCCGGTCTACCGCGCCATTGCCTTGCGCAATGGCGAAGATCAGCGTGATGCCCAGCAGCGTGACGAAAAGGTCGATTGGCAGGCCGCCGACGATTATGCTGACGTTCAGATCGGCGACGAAGGCGCCGACCAGGAACGCGGCAACGAAGCCCAGAAGGCCCATGTTGATCGGTTTGATCGTGGCGATGACGAACATCAGCCCGAGCACCAGAATCGAAATGATATGCGGCGTCACGGTGTTTGCAGTTTAGAGGAATCGTGAGTCCCTCATTCGACCACATCATCGTTGGCGCAGGAACGGCCGGTTGCACGCTGGCCGAACAGTTGACGCGCGATGCCGATGTGAGCGTGCTGCTGATCGAGGCCGGCGGCAGGGACAACTACCACTGGATTCACATTCCGGTGGGTTATCTGTACTGCATCGGCAATCCGCGCACGGACTGGCGTTATCGCACGCGCGAGGAACCGGGACTCAATGGCCGCTCATTGCTCTATCCGCGCGGCCGCGTGATGGGCGGTTGCTCGTCGATCAACGGCATGATTGCGATGCGCGGGCAACGCGAGGATTACGCGCATTGGGCCGAGGTGACGGGCGATGCCTCGTGGAATTGGGATAGCGTGCTGCCGCTGTTCAAGCGCGCCGAGGATTATCACGGCGGGGCCGATGAGTGGCATGGCACGGGCGGCCCCTGGCGCGTGGAACGCCAGCGCCTGCGCTGGGAGATTCTCGACGCCTTCCGCGATGCGGCGGTGCAGACGGGCTTGCCGCGCAATGATGACTTCAACCGAGGCGACAACTTCGGCGTCGGTTACTTCGAGGTGAATCAGAAGAATGGTTGGCGATGGAATGCAGTGAAGGCCACGCGCGCCATGTTCGCGCGGCGCAATCTCACGGTGTGGACGGGCGCGACGGTACAGCGATTGACGTTCGAGGGTTTGCGCTGCACGGGGGTTGCGGTTCGTCGTGGCGGCGGCGGCGAATGTGAGGTGGTCATCGCGCGGCGCGAAGTGCTGCTCGCGGCGGGCGCAATCAATTCGCCGGTGCTGCTGGAACGCTCGGGCATCGGTCAGCGCGAGCGCATCGAAGCATTGCGCGTGCCGCTGGTGAAGGAGTTGCGCGGCGTGGGTGAGAATTTGCAAGACCATCTGCAACTGCGGATGATCTTCAAGGTCAGCGCAACGCGCACGCCGAACACGCTGGCATCGAGCTGGCTGGGCAAGATGAAGATTGGCATGGAATACGCGCTGCGGCGAAGCGGGCCGATGAGCATGGCCCCCTCGCAGTTGGGCGCGTTTGCGCGCTCGGATACGGGGCAGTGGCGGGCGAACGTGGAATATCATGTGCAGCCGCTGTCGCTCGATAAATTTGGCGAACCCTTGCACAGCTTCGATGCATTCACGGCCAGCGTCTGCAATCTGCGCCCTGCTTCGCGCGGCAGCGTGCATGCGCAAAGCGCCGATGCGCAAGCCCCGCCGGTCATTGCGCCGAATTATCTATCCACCGCCGATGATCGCCGCGTCGCGGCCGATTCGCTGCGACTCACGCGCCGCATCGTTGCCGCTCCGGCGCTGGCGAACTATTCGCCGGTGGAATGGCTGCCCGGCGCAGCGCTGGTCAGCGATGAAGAACTGGCGCGCGCCGCCGGTGATATTGGCACGACGATCTTCCATCCTGTTGGCACCTGCCGCATGGGGCGCGGCGATGATGAGCTTGCCGTGGTCGATGCGGCGCTGCGCGTGCGTGGCATCGACGGTCTGCGTGTGGTGGATGCGTCGGTGATGCCGACGATCACGTCGGGCAATACGAATATGCCCACAGTGATGATTGCGCAGAAGGCAGGCGACATGATTCGGGCTGCACGGCTCGCGCCGGGGTAATATGGCAGTATCCGGTCTCAAGCTGGACAATGATGCCGCGCATAACCTCCATCTTCCGCAAACACCTCGATCTGCAACTTCGCGTCGGCGGCCTGCGAATCAGAATCGTCGAACGGCCTGCGCTTTGTCTGGAAGCCTGCGACCTGCGTCAACTGGTGAACGATCTGCGGCGCATCGCAACGGCCAGCGTGCCGGCGGGCGAACTGCACTACGGCATCTTCGACCCCGATGACGACGGCCTGCGTCGCTGTGTCGTGACGCTGATCCACGATGCCCAAGGCAATCCCATCGCCTTCAATGCGCTGGCGCTGCTCGACGTGATGGTTCGCGGCGAAAGGGAAACCGTCGTTCATCTTGGCCTCGTGCTGGTCGATCCGGGCAGCCGCTCACAGGGACTGTCGTGGATTCTCTACGGCCTGACCTGCATCGTGCTGTTCATCCGCAATCAACTGCGACCGCTGTGGATCAGCAATGTCACGCAGGTGCCGGCCATCGTCGGCATGGTGTGCGAGACCTTTGCCAACGCCTACCCCACGCCCGATCCGGCGGCCAAACGCACGTTCACGCAATTGCAGATCGCACGCGAGATCATGGCCTTTCACCGGCACGCCTTCGGCGTGGGTCCGGAGGCGCATTTCAATGAAACCACGCAGGTCATCGAGAATTCCTACACCGGCGGTTCCGATGCGTTGAAGAAAACCTTTGCGCAGGTTGCCAAGCATCGCCGGGAGATTTTCAACCAGATGTGCGCCAAAGAACTCAACTACGATCGCGGCGATGATTTCCTGCAAATCGCGCAGATCAACGTGCAGACCATCGTCAACTACCTGATCAAGGATGTGCCGCGCAGGCGCATCATTCGCGTGCTGGGACTATTCTCCGGCACGTTGCTCACCGCACTGCTGATTCCCGCGCTGCACTGGTTTTTCAGCGATCGCCCCTGGGGCATATTGCGCGCTCGCGGACGGACCCGCCCATGACCACGCCGTTCGACTACGACGCGATGACCACGCGCAATATCGGATTCCTCACGCCCGACGAACAGGCGGCGCTGCGGCGAACGCGGGTCTTCGTCTGCGGGACCGGCGGCATGGGCGGAGCCTGCCTGCAAAGCATCGTTCGCGCCGGCGTCGAACGATTGATCATCGCCGACATGGATTCCTTCGAACTGTCGAATCTGAACCGGCAGGTGTTCGCCGCCCTTGCCGACGTGGGTCACGACAAGGCCGATGTCACGCGCCGCAAACTGCTCGACATCAACCCGCAGTTGCAGCTTGAAGTCCACGGCGCTGAATGGGTCGATCATCTGGACCAGATTCTCGCCGACTGCAAGATCATCGTGAATGGCATGGATGATGTGGCCGCCGGAATTCATCTGTATCGCAAAGCCAGAGAACACGGCGCGACGGTGATCGACGCCTATTCGGCCCCATTGCCGAGCGTGACCGTGGTTGCGCCCTCCTCTCCCAGACCGGAAGAACGGCTCGAATTTGGCACCGCGCATCTGCACTGGCGGCAGATCGACAAACACCACGTTGATCGGTGCAAGCTGCAAGAGATGCTGTACGTGGCGGTGAACTCCTCCTCGATCCATCACTTCAAGATGCAATACGCCGCTGAGGTGTTTGCCGGCAAGCGTTCGCGTCCTTCACTCGCGCCCATGGTCATCACCACCGGCAACCTGATGGCTTTTGAAGTGCTGCGACTGATGACGGGGCGCGCAGCGAGCACGGACTGCCGGGGCTATTTCTTCAATCCTTGGGATCAGCGCGTGGAGCGGCCTCGCCGGGGCTTGAGCCGCATCGTGGCGAACTGGTACGCGCGAAGGCGTCTGGCATCACTGATGCACGAGGGCGGGGAATGATCCGGGCCGACGTGATGGCCGATATCGCCATCAACATCATCGGCGCGTTTGGCGTTGGCGCCTGCATCTGGCATCTGCTGCGCACGCCGGGCCGAAGTCCGCTGGAGAACCGGCTGCTGTTTCTGCTGTGGACGCTGATGATGCTGATGACGCTGCGCACCTTCTTTTGGACCGGAGCCGCACCGGCATTGCGCGGCTGGGTGCTGGCGGTGGCGACGCTGTTGCCGCTGGCGGCGCTGTTCACCATCGAAGGTCTGTTGCGCCGGCATGCTCCCAGGCTGGTCAAGATTGGCGTTGTGTTGGCGGTGGCGGCTTTGCTGGGCATCAACGCCACCATCGGCCTGCATGGCGCTGGGCTCATTGCCTTGATGGCGGTGATGGCGGGCACGTTTCTGGTCTGCGCCATTCTCGTGATCGGCCGTGATCGCAACTCGTTGTCGGCCGCCGAGAACCGCCTGATCTCCGGCTTTGGCGTCGCCTGTGTGCTGGCTGTGCCGCTGGCCATCACCGATTTCCGGCGCGACTTCGTCGACTTTCCGGTTCGCGCCGGAGCCGTTGGCGCACTGCTGATCGTCTACTCCCTTGTGCGCGACAATCGGCGCGGCAAGTCCTGGGCGGGATTTGTGCGGGAACTGGGGCAACTGTTGCTGCGCGGGCTGCCATTGGCGTTGCTGCTGGCGGTGTTCGTCCGTGAAGGCGATGCGCTGCAACGCGCCCTGGTAATAACAATCGCCACGCTGGCCGTGGTGATGCAGATAGTGATATTCGACCGCATCCGCAACCGCGCCCGCCAGATGCGCAGCGACCAACTGCGGCGATGGCTGCTCGACGCGCCAACGGCTTCGCGCAATGAATTCATCGCCTCGCTCGATCGTCTGCCGGAGTTGGCGGGTTTGCAGGTGATGCAGCCCTCTGCGCTCGGCAAGTACGACGTGGATGTGCTGCGCAGCTTCCTTGAACGGCAGCGCGTAGTTGGGCTCACACGCCTGCAACAGCATTTCGGCAATGACGACGCCGCCCAACAACTGTGCGACCTGCTCCACATCCACGGCATGACGCATGTCTGCCTGCTGGCTGCGCAACCGCTCACAATACTGTTGTGTGCGCTGCCCGAAGTGCAACAAACCGGATTCGGCGAACCGGAACTGCAATTGATCCAGCGATTCGCGCAACTGACTCTGGAGCGATTGCCCGCATGAGCCGGGGATACGAACTGACAACGGGAGACTTCGAGGGCTTCTTCGCCGCGCCATTTCACGCCTATGGCGCACAGTCGAAGTATGTGCCGATGATGAAGGCCGACATGCGGCGCTGGCTCGACAATACCGACAACCCGCTGTTCGCCGCGCACGGCGAGCGGGAGTTCTTCGTCCTGCGGCGCAACGGCGAACCCATCGGGCGCATCGTGGCCCATGTGCATCACGACAGCAATCGCCTTCACCACCTGCAACGCGGCTGTTTCGGCTTCTTCGATTGCGCCGATGACGCCGAAGCAGCGCGGCGCCTGCTGACCGCCGCCGAGCAATGGTGCGCGGCTCGCAAGCTGCGCGAAATCGCCGGCAACTTCAACCTCACGGCGATGCAACAGATTGGCGTCGTCACCGAAGGTTTCGAGCATCAGCCCTACATGGATCAGGTGTACAGCCCGCCGCACATTGCCGCGCATCTGCGCGCCAATGGCTACGAACCGTTCTTCCCGATGCAGACCTTCGAGATCGACATTGCCGAAGCCGTCGCGCGTGCGCCGTGCGAATCCGCGCCGGACTGGCACATCGAACGCATCACGCGCTCACACCTCGATGCCTCGATGGAAGCGGCAAGGCGGGTGCTGAACGATGGCTTTGCCGCCAATCCGATGTTCGTTGCATTATCGCGCGAAGAATTCGCCTTCCAGGCAAAAGACATGATGTGGATACTGGACCCGCGCATCTCGTCTCTGGCGTGGCGGGGCGATGATCCGGCGGGTGTGGTGGTGTGCATCCCCGACCTCAATCCGCTGATCAAGGCCACCGGCGCACAATGGCGCTGGTCCACGCCCTGGCATTATCTGCGCTTCAGATCACGCCGCCGCCGCGCGGTAATCATCTACTATGCGGTCAGCAAAGCCATGCAGGGACGAGGCTTGATGAAAACATTACTGAGCACAACGCTGCGGAACCTGCAATCGGCAGGCTATGAAACCGTGGGCGTAACCTGGATCGCCGACGTCAACGGCGCGAGCCTGCGACAGATGCAACGCCTTGGCGCACGAAGCCTGCATCGCACGCACCTGTTCGGCAAATCCCTCGCATGAGCGCGGGTATCGACACCACCACTTTCGAGGCCATCGTGCGTCAGGCGCAGCGCGCACCCACTGCGCACAACACGCAGCCGGCGCTGTTTCGGCTGAACAACCCGCGCGAGATCGCGATCCTTGGCGATGCGCGCCGTGCGCTGAGCGTATCGGACCCTTCGCGGCGCGATTACCTGATGGGTCTTGGCGCGGTCGCAGAAGGCGTCCGTCTGGCGCTGGCCGAGAGGGCAATCGCCGCGCGGATCGAGTCGATGAGCAACACCGGCGATGCGCCCGTCAGCGGCGATCATCGCTGCGTGGCGCGCGTGCTGATCGACGGCGCATGCGAGCCTGATCCGCTGGGCAGTCAGGTCGCGCATCGGCGCAGCTATCGTGGAAGCTTCGCGAAGCTGTCTGCCGAGCGTGCGAACGCAGCACGGCAGCGGCTGGACGATATTCCGGGCGCGGTGCTCGTTACCGATCAACTCACCATCGCCGCATTGACGAACCACTACGAAGCGGCGAACCTTTCATCGTTGCGCGACCCCGCCTTCGTCGGCGAACTGTGGCATTGGCTGCGGCTCAATCCGCATCATGCCAACTACGACCGCGACGGCTTGAACGCCGATTGCATGGCGATGAGCGGCATCGAACGCCGTCTGGCCGGGCTCGTGATGCGGCCTGCGGTGCTGCCGCGTCTGCTGCGGAT
>JAITMN010000096.1 GCA_031277355.1 Nevskiaceae bacterium
AGCTTCATTTCCTGGCGATCCTGATAATTGCCAATCGCACCGCCGGCAAGACCGCCCACCGCCGCGCCAATCAGCGCACCGCGCAGATCACCGCCACTGGTGAGCAGGCCAACCACTGCACCGGTGCCCGCGCCGATGCCCGCGCCGCGCCGCGTCTTGGCGGCACCCGGATCGGTGGCCAATACGTTGAGACTTTCACAGCCGCTGAGCAGCAGCCCGGAGGCGGTGAGCGCGATGAGCAACCGGGCGGGGACGTTCCTTGTCGACATGACAGCGATCTCCTTTATTGCGATTGCGAATATTACTTGGTGTTGTGCTTGTCGAAGAAGTCGAAGGTCTGATCGAGGATCGGCTGCTGCGCCCACGCATCGGTGTGCGCACCGCCGATGACCGGCAGCCAGGTTGCATCCACGCCCTTGGCCTTGGCGTGATCCACCATCGCCTTGCTGCCATCGAACGACATCGTGGTGTCCATGTCGCCATGCACGACGAGCACCGGGAGGCCCTTCAATTTTTCATAAGGGAAATTGGCGTCTTCCAGAGGGCCTGCACTCGGCGAAATCGCGGTCCACAATTCCGGGTGTTTCACGCCAAGATTCCACACCGCGCTGCCGCCGGAGGAATTGCCCATCAGGTAGACGCGCTTCGGATCAGCGTTGTATTCCTTGAGCATCAGATTGCGCACGTTGATGATGTCCTGCTCGGCACGCTCGAAATCCTGCGCGGTCGGCGCAGGTGGCGGCGCACCGCCATTGGCGCGCGCACCGCCACCACCGGGAGCGCCACCCGGCGCAGCGCCTTCGGGACGCGGCGGACGTGGCGCCTGAACCATCGGATAAGGAACATTCCAGCCGCCAACGCCGGTGGCATTGGCGTGATAGCCCGTTACCGCCGCAACGATGTAGCCACGCTTTTCAGCCGTTTTCGCGAGCGTCGGATCCTGCATCGGACGCTGGAACGGCGCCGTAGGCGGCTGGTTGGCGCCGTGCGTCAGAATCACCAGCGGCAGTTGGGTCTTGCCATCCCACTTCTGCGGCACATAGATCTGGTACGCGATTTTTTCATCCGTGCCCGGGAAGACGTAAGATTTGCCCTGCTCGCCCTTTGCCTGGTAGTTCGAGGCTTTGGTGTCGGGTTCCGCCCCTTTGCTTTGCGCGCAAGCCAGATTCGTCAATCCAGACATCGCAATGACCAAGGCGCAGACTTCCAATGACTTTCGCATTTCAATGCTCCGGGGTTTCAAGCCGGCGCAGAGATTACCGCCAGCAGTGGATTGGCGGCAATCAATGGATGTCATCTCGAATCCTCATCACAAACCGTTGAACTTCTCCTGAAGCCCCGCAAGGCGCTCGCCGCGCACGCCAAAGTGCTCGCGCAACGCTTCCTGCAATGCCGCGACATCAGCAAGCCGCTGCCGTTGCTCGCTGCCGTCCAACCCGCGCCAGGTCAATTCGCGATTGTTCAGCGACCAGCGCCCCGACTCCGTGGGCCGCGCGGCAATCAACTGCTTGGTGAAATGCGAACGCGGATCACGCGCCAATTGGAAATTGGCTGCTTCAAAATCCATCGGCCATTGAGGTGCATGATCGAATCTGTACAGCGGACGCCAGCCAGCGGACGCCGTGGCGTCGGTGTTCGCCTTCGCGCCTGTACCCGCGCCCGTCGGCAACGCTTCCAGCAACAGATCGCCATCGAACTCGCGCAGACGAAACCACTCGTGCGGCGTGGCCTGCGGGTCGCGCTGATCCATATCGAGAATTCCAGTCAGCGTCTGCCCGCCGAAACCGCCATCCACCAGCCAGCGGCGGCCATCGCATTGCACTTCCAGCAACCGATGCGTGCGCGGCGATTGCGTTGCTGTATCGCGGCCCCACAGCACTCGCGCCGCGCGATCATGCACGGTGAAACCCAGTTCGCGCAGCGCTTCGCCCAGCAACAGATTGTGCTCGAAGCACCAGCCGCCGCGACCTTCGCTCACCAACTTGCGTTGCACGTCTTCCAGCGCCAGGCTCACCCCGACGCCGCGAAAGGCATCGAGGTTCTCGAATGCAATCGCCAACGGATGAGCCAGCGCGATGCGCCGCAACGTCGCCAAATCTGCGCGCTGCGCATCGGCGGCTCCGATGCGTTGCAGATAGGCGGGAAGATCAAGCGCCATCGAAGACGCAACCTCAGCGGCTGCACCCCTTCTTGGCCGCTTCAAAACCCTCGAAGAACCGCGCGGAGTGCTCACCTGCAAGCGTGGCGATCCCATGCGGCTGACCCTTCTCCACGGTGTAGGTGGCAACGGTACGGCGCGAGCGCAAGAACTCCACCTCGCTCTTCATCTCATCGTGCCAGCGATATTCGTCGTTCTCGCCCACATACAGATAGACGCAATGATTCAGCAGCGCCAACAGTTTCTTCTCATTCGGCTCCCAGAGAAAACCGGGGAACGCCGTCACGGAAATGAAGTATCGCGGATACTTCGCGGCGATATGCATCGCGGCGATGCCGCCATTGGACGGACCGGCAACGTGAAACTTGCCACCTTCGATCGGATACTCGCGCAGCATCGCATCGAGAAAAGCGGGGAAAATCCGCTCGCCGCGCTCGAAGAACAACTGACCGTTCGGCGCGGCCGGCGCAATGACGATGTAGCCCCGACGCTGCGCCTCGGCCTGAAAATTCCGCTCCAGCGTGCGATTGATCGTCTCCATCGTCTGCGGTCCGCCGCCGAACACGAGAACGGCCGGATAGCGCTTGGCCGCGTCATAGCCATCGGGCAGCACCACTTTGTAGTGCACATCCATACCCGACACCCGCAGCGTGTGTTCGGCAACCTCCGCCAACGCACCAAACGAAGCGCCAGCCGTTGCCATCAGCAATGCAGCAACCATTGCGATGCGCACCCAATGTGTTTTCATGTTCATGCGCGCTCCACTCCCCAATCCGTTAGCGCGGCCTCGCCGCCTTCGTTCGCCGCCACCGGCCCGTGGCTTACCCTCGACGGCGTTGCGCTGAAACGCGGAACCGGCGCCGGTTGCAACACGCCATCCACCGGAGCGAAAGTACCACGCGCGGCGTTGTGTGCGTGATGCGGCGCATCGCTCATCGAATTCACCGGGACGACGCAGGCCTCCGTGCCGTCGAGCAGTTCCAGCCACTGCGCACGCGGGCGCGCGGCGAACACACGCGCAAGCTGCTCGCGGCGCGCGGGCCACTGCGCCTCATCATGCTGCGTATCGATCCAGTCGTCCGCAAGACCGGCCGCCTGCGTCAGCACGCGCAGGAACTGCGGCTCCATCGCACCCACCGCCAACCACTGACCAT
>JAITMN010000113.1 GCA_031277355.1 Nevskiaceae bacterium
GTCGCTCGGCAAGCGCGAAGAAACCATCGGAGTCGATGCCCAGATCAGCCCCCGGCACGGCCGGTCGCTGCGGCCTTCCGCCCATCGCCAGCAGCACACGTTCTGCACGCAGCGTGCGACCCTCGACGCTGACTTCATTCGGCCCGCTCAAGCGCCCCCAGCCGCGTATCAGGCTCACGCCGCGTTTGTCGAGATTGCGTTCGTAGATGCCATTGAGCCGTTCCACATAGGCATCGCGTGCGCGCTTCAAGCCGGCCCAATCGTGGCCGTTCACGGTGACATCAAAGCCATAACCGCGCGCATCGTGCATCTCACCGGCCAATTCAGCCGCGCTCCACATCAGCTTCTTCGGCACACAGCCCACATTCACGCAGGTGCCGCCCAATCGCGCGCCCTCGATCAGCGCCACCTTCGCGCCATATTCAGCCGCACGCTGCGCCGCCGCGAGGCCGCCGCTGCCGCCACCGATTACTATCAGGTCGTAGTCGTTGCTCATCGGTCGCAGTCTACCGCGACTTTGCGCGCCAGATCGCGCGTCTGCGGCCAAAGCCCGCGAGAAATGGCCGCTTTTGGGCACAAATGCACCCTAGCAAAATAGCCGGCATACGGCCCATTCTCTCAACAACACCAAACGGCTGAAACTCATGGCTCGCACAAAAATCGTACTGGCAACTACCGCCCACATCACTCGTTCCATTCTCATCCTGCGAAGGCAGCGCGTTATCCTGGACCGCGATCTGGCCGCGCTCTATGGCGTCACGACTACGCGGCTGAACGAGGCAGTCAAACGCAACGCCGCACGCTTTCCCAAGGACTTCATGTTTCGCGTCACGTCAGCCGAGAACTCGGCTTTGATGTCGCAATTTGCGACATCAAAAACCGGGCACGGTGGTCACCGCAAATTACCGTTCGTCTTCACCGAACACGGAGCCATCATGGCCGCCACCGTGCTGAACAGCCCGCGCGCCGTGGAGACGAGCCTGTATGTGGTGCGCGCGTTCGTGCAACTGCGCCAACTGCTCACCGCAAACACCGCCTTCGTCCGCAAGCTCGAAGAGCTGGAGCGCAAGTACAAACATCACGATGAGGCCATCGCCGCCATCCTCTCGGCCATCCGCGAGTTGATGAATCCTCCCGTGCCCAAGCGCCGCCCCATCGGCTTCACCGCCGATCTCAACGATCTGAAATAAATCGCACCGTCATGCGTTTATCATTACCGCCCATGACCACCACAAACCCCCTGCTGCACAACGCCGCCCTGCCCGCCTTCGACCAAATCCGCCCCGAGCACGTGGAGGCCGGTATTCGCCAGGTGCTCGCCGACAATCGCGCGGCGATCAGCCGCATCGAAGCCATCTCCGCACCGGATTTCGAGTCTGTGATCGAACCGCTGGAAGAACTGCAACATCGCCTCTCGCGCGCGTGGTCGCCGGTAGGTCATCTGAACGGCGTGATGAACAACGAAGCGCTGCGCGCGGGCTACAACGCCTGTCTGCCGCTGCTGTCGGACTACGGCACCGAACTGGGCCAGAACGAAAACCTGTATCGCGCCTACGAAGCGGTGATGGCTCGCGACGGCGCGCGGCTGAGCGCCGAGCAGCGCGCGCTGCTGGAACACGCCATCGCCGAATTTCGTCTCGCGGGCGTTGCGCTCACCGGCGAAAAGAAAGAGCGCTTCAAGGCGGTGATGCTGGAGCTATCCAAGCTTGCGGCAAAGTTCGAAGAAAACGTGCTCGACGCCACCAATGCGTTCAGTCATCACATCACGAACGAAAACGATCTGGATGGCCTGAACCCCGCCATCATCGCGCAGGCCCGCGAACGCGCCGCCGCCGAAGGCAAGCAAGGCTGGGTGCTGGGCCTCGAACAACCCACTTACGTCGCAATCCTCACCGATGCGCGCTCGCCCGAACTGCGTCAACTGTACTACCGCGCATGGAGCACTCGTGCATCGGATCAAGGCCCCACGCCCGCGAAATTCGACAACACGCAGGTAATGGAAAACCTGCTGCGCCTGCGCTTTGAAGCCGCGCAACTGCTCGACTACCCCAACTACGCCGCCTACGCGCTGGCGCGGCGCATGGCCGGCAGCGTCGATGAAGTGCTGGCCTTTCTGCGCGAACTGGCCCGATCCGCGCGCCCCGCAGCCGAACGCGAACTGGCCGAACTCACCGCATTTGCCGGCCACGAACTCGACGCCTGGGACATCACCTTCTGGTCCGAACGTCTGCAAGAAATGCGCTACGGCATTTCGCAGGAAGAACTGCGTCCGTGGTTCCCGTTGCCAAAAGTGCTCGCGGGCCTCTTCGGCATGACCGAAAAACTCTTTGGCGTAACGGTGCAGCCGCGCGAAGACGTAACGGTGTGGCATCCCGATGCGCGCTACTACGACCTCTTCAACGCCAGCGGCGCACTGATCGGCGGTTTTTATCTCGACCCCTACGCCCGCGCCAACAAACGCAGCGGCGCATGGATGGACGACTGCGTGGGCCGCAAGACGCTCAGCACCGGCAGCGCATTGCCCGTGGCGTATCTGGTGTGCAACGCGCTGCCCGGCGCACCGGGCAAGCCCGCGCAATTGACGCACGATGATGTGGTCACGCTGTTCCATGAATTCGGCCACGGCCTGCATCACATGCTCACGCGCGTGGGCTATCCGTCCATCGCCGGCATCAATGGCGTGGCGTGGGATGCGGTGGAACTGCCCAGTCAGTTCATGGAGAACTACGCCTGGCAGCCCGACGTGCTGCGCACGATCACCGCGCATGTGGATACGCACGCGCCGCTGCCCGACGAAAAAATCGCGCAACTGCTGCGCACGCGCAGCTTTCAGGCCGGCCTTGCCACGCTGCGTCAGGTGGAGTTCGCGCTGTTCGACTTTCGCCTGCACGCCGAATACGACCCTTCGCGCGGCGCACGCATCTATGAAATCCTCGATGAAGTGCGCAAAGAGGTATCGGTGATCCGCGTGCCCGCATTCAATCGTTTCCCCAACAACTTCGGTCACATCTTCGCCGGCGGCTACGCGGCCGGTTACTACAGCTACAAATGGGCCGAAGTGCTGGCCGCCGATGCCTTCTCCGCCTTCGAGGAAAACGGCGTGTTCGATCGGGCCACCGCGCAACGCTTCCTCGACAGCATCCTGTCGCGCGGCGGCAGCCGCAATCCGCTCGACGCCTTCGTGGAGTTTCGCGGCCGCAAGCCCAGCGTCGAACCGCTGCTGCGGCAACACGGCATCGCGGCGTAGCGCCAACATGTAACATAATCCGCTCAAACGCCGCAGCGAACACGCCGTAATGTGCGCGGCGTCGTTGTTTTATCCACGCTGCCCTCTCTAGACTCTGCGGTCTCCATGGACAACGCACGCCGCAGCGATTACGACGTCACCAACACCATCCGCGTCAGCTCGGCGCGCGAGGTGCGCGATGCCGTGCAAGCGCTCTTTGCGAACACCTGGCCGGATGCGCCCTTCAACCCCATCGCGCAAGCCTTCGACACCTTCGAGGCCGCCTTCACCGGCCGCCTGCCCGGCTACTTCGGCGTCGATACCGTCTATCACGACCAGCAGCACACGCTGGATGTGACGCTGGCGATGGCCCGGCTGATGGCCGGCTACGAGCGCGTGCATGCCGGCACGGATCGGGCGCTGGGCGCCGAACGCGCGACGGTGGGAGTTTGTCTGGCGCTGTTCCATGACATCGGCTACCTGCGCACGCACGGCGAATCGGCGCGCAACGGCGCGGAATTCACGCGCGATCATGTGTCGCGCGGCGCGCGCTTCGTCGCGCAGTACCTGCCGGCCATCGGTCTGGCGCATTGGACGCCGGTCACCAACGAGGTGCTGCACTACACCGGCTACGAGCGCCCCATCGACGCCGTGACCGCTGCGCTCACCGATCCGCGCGACGTGCAACTGGGCTTCCTGCTGGGCACCGCCGACATGATTGCGCAGATGGCCGACCGCTGTTATCTGGAAAAATGCCGCGACCGGCTGTACCCGGAATTCGTGCTTGGCGGCGTCGCGCTGCCGCTGGCGGCCAATGGCGGCCGCGACGTGCGTTACGCCTCCGGCCTCGACCTGCTGCGCCAAACGCCCAGCTTCATGGAAGAAGTGCGCCTCAAGCGTCTGGACGGAGCCTTCCAGCGCGCCTACCGTTACATCGAACCGCTGTTCGATGGCCGCAATCCCTACATCGAAGCCATCGACAAGAGCCTCACCTATCTGCGTCAGGTGCTGCGCAGCGAAAGCTGGCGCATGCTGCGCCGAACCCCGCAGGTGTTCACCACCGCGCCAGACAGCCTGACCAGCGTGCGCGGCCTGATGAACGGCTATTTCACTGAGGCCTGGTCGCCCGACAACTGAGCCTCCGGGTCGATTTTTCAGGGGTTTGACCCAAATTCCCTGAAAAATCAAATAGTAACAACATCATTTACCCGGCACCGCCCTGAGGTGTACGCTCGACGGGTTAATGAGCAGTTTAAAGACCAAGTACACGCTCTATGGAGCCGCCATCGCGCTGCTGTTCGGCGGCGCTGCGGCGCTGTTGCTGCTGCTGTACTTGACCCCCGCCACCGGCACGGCGCGCGGCCCGCTCTTCTGGATTCTGACTTCATCCCTTGTACTGATCACGCTCACCAGCGCATGGCTTGCGGTGTTGCATGGCCGCCGGCTCGCCACGACCCTGCATCAACTCAACGACAGCGCCACGCGCATGGCGCATGGCGACTACACGCAGCCGGTAACCACGCGATCGCGTCATGACGAACTGGGCGAGTTGCAACGCACCGTCGATCAAATGCGCATCAGCCTGCGCCAGACGACGATCACGAAGAATCACCTCGACAGCGTGCTCAACAGCATGCACGACGCGGTGTTCGTCACCGACAACGACGGCACGATCCGCATCACGAACATCGCCGCACGGCGGCTCACCGGCTACAGCGGCGAGCAACTGGCCGGCCGGCAAATCGCCTCGCTGCTGCATGCACCGGAACTCAAGCCCTCCGAGCGCTTGAAAAAAGCGCAGGAAACCAGCGAATCCGTGATGCATACGCAAAGCGGTCAGACCATCCCCATCTCCTTCTCCGAATCCGACATCGAGGCCCCCGATCCGCAGTTCGTCGGTCATATCTACGTGGCGCGCGACATCACCGACCGCAAGCGCGCCGAACGCCGCATCCGCTACCTTGCCCGCTACGACGCGCTGACGAAAATCCCCAACCGCATGCAGTTCCAGCATCTGCTGCAACAGGCCATCGCGCGTGCGCTGCGCGCCGGCACCGGCCTTGCCTTGCTGTACCTCGACATGGATCGCTTCAAGGAGATCAACGACACCTTCGGCCATTCCACCGGCGATCGCGTGCTGGAAGTGCTCACCGAACGCCTGACGCGCGCGCTGCCCAGCGAAACCGTGCTGGGCCGTCTGGCCGGCGATGAGTTCGCGCTGTTCCTCGACGGCATTACCGGCGAGGGAGCGCAGGCGGCGGTCAAACATCTGTCGAACGACATTCTGGAAGTGATCGCGCAGCCGCTGCATGTGAACCAGCAGGAGATTTTCCTCTCCGCCAGCATCGGCGTGGCCTTCTGTCCGCGCGATGCGGAGAACGTGATCGACCTGATCCGCAACGCCGATGCGGCGATGTACTACTCCAAGCAAAACGGCGGCAACAGTTGCACGTTCTACTCTCCGGAGATGAACGCCGCGTCGATCGAGCGGCTGATGCTCAAGAGCAAGCTGAAGCGCGCCATCGAGCGCGACGAACTGGCGATGGCCTACATGCCCAAGGTCGATGCACACACCGGTCACATCGACGGCGCCGAAGCGCTGCTGCGCTGGCGTCTGCCCGGCCACGGCGACATTGCCCCGGCGACGTTCATTCAGTTGGCCGAAGAAAGCAATCTGATCGCCAATGTCGGTGAATGGGTGCTCGATCGCGTGTGCCTCGACTACCGCAAGTTCGAGGCCGATGGTCACTCGCCGGGCCGCATCGCGCTGAACCTGTCGCTGAAGCAACTGCGTCAGGTGAGCTTTCCGCTGAACTGCCGCGAAGTGTTCCGCCGTCATCAGGTGTTGCCGGAGTGCGTTGAACTGGAAATCACCGAAACCACGTTGATGGCCGACCCGAAGCGCACGATTGCGCTGCTGCGCGAACTGCGCGCAATGGGTCTGCATCTGGCCATCGACGATTTCGGCACCGGCTACTCATCGCTGTCGGCGCTACAGCAATTCCCGATCAACACATTGAAGATAGACCAGAGCTTCGTGCGCAATGTGGTCAGCGATCGCAACGACGCAACGCTGGTGCGCACCATCATCGACATGGGGCACAGTCTCGGCATGCATGTGGTGGCCGAAGGCGTGGAAACCGCCGAGCAATTGGAATTTCTCAATCAGGCCGGTTGCGACAGCGTGCAAGGCCGCCTGTTCGGCGATCCCTGCTCGGCTCAGGCGTTCGGCGCGTTGCTTGCAAGGCAAGCGGCGGGCGATGCGCCCTTTGCCGCGCTGATGCCCCGCACCGCCGAAGCCGCATCCCGGCTCCAAGCCTAGAATCCACCGGGCGCGGACCCGGTCGCAATCGTTCTAGAATCGCGTATGGCTCGCCCATCGAGGAGACCCTGGGGTCGATATGCGCTGCTGGCATTGCTTGCCGCGTGGATTGCCACGGGCGCGTGGTATTCATCGCGGCCGCTGCCGCCGGGGCTGCACATCGCCGGCCCGGAATTTGCGCTGCCCGACGAATCGGTGCAACTGCTCACCGATCTGACCTCGCGCGATCTGCGCGGCGATCCGCAGGTGGTGCAGCAAATCCATCAGACCCTGCTCGAACACATCCGGCAGGCGCAGGACTTTCTCGTCGTGGACTGGTTCCTGTTCAACGAACAGGCCGGACCATCGGGCGAACTGCTCTACCAGAACGGCATTCGTCCCGTGGCGCGCGAGCTGCGCGAAGCGCTGCTGCGGCTGCGCGAAGCACAACCGAAGTTGCCCATTCTCGTGATGATCGATCCGATCAACGACTACTACCGGGGCGCAGTGCCGGAGTTTCTGGCGCCCTTGTCGCAGGCCGGCATCGATGTGGTGGTCGTGGACCTCGACCGGCTGCGCGACTCGAACCCCACCTACAGCGGTCTGTGGCGACTGCTGCTGGCGTGGTGGCTGCGGCCCGGCGTCAACGGCGGCATGATCAATCCGCTGGACGCCAAAGGGCCTTCGTTGCCGCTGGCCGCACTGCTGCGATTGCCGAACTTCAAGGCCGATCACCGCAAGATACTGATCACCGGCGATGGCCATCGCTCGCTGCGCGGCGTGGTCAGCAGCGGCAATCCGCACGACGCCAGCAGCGCACATTCGAATGTGGCGCTGGCGCTGCATGGCGAACCGCTGCGCGCACTGCTCGACAGCGAGTTGACCGTCGCGGGCTTCTCGGGCTGGAAGGGCGAACCGGAGATGCGCGCGGCAATAGACATCGCGCAGCGCGGGGATGGCGCCGACGATGAAGCGCAGCCAGCCACCGCCACACCCAACCGCGTGTCCATCGTCACCGAAGGGGCGATCCGCGACGCGCTGTTGCAGGCGCTCAACGCCACCGCCGCCGGCGATGAAGTGGACGTGGCGCAGTTCTATCTGTCCGAGCGCGCGGTGATCGGCGCCTTGCTGCGCGCCGCGAACCGTGGCGCAACGGTGCGTATTCTGCTCGACCCGAACCGCGACGCCTTTGGCTTCGAGAAATCCGGTCTGCCCAATCGCCCCGTCGCCACCGAACTGGTCGCGGCCAGCGATGGAGCGATCAAGCTGCGCTGGTATCGCACGCATGGCGAGCAATTCCATGTGAAGCTCGCCGCGATCCGGCACGGCGGTGAGTTGTGGCTCACGCTCGGCTCGGCCAACTTCACGCGCCGCAACCTCGACGACTACAACCTGGAAGCCAACGCCATCGTGCGCGCACCGCGCGACGGCGCGCTCGACACGGCGGTGCGAAGCTGGTTCGAGACGCTGTGGCAGAATCGCCCCGGACGCATCGAATACACCGCCGATACCGATTTGTACGCCGACCCTTCAACCGGACGCTATTGGCTGTATCGTTGGATGGAAGCCACCGGCATGTCCACGTTTTGAGGAGCCACACCGCCGTGATCGCTCGATTCAAATCTCTGATCCATCCGCTGCTGCTGGCGGCGACGCTGTTCTGCCCCCACGCCATCGCGGCGCAGTCCACTGCGGTGCCGCTGGGCAATGGTCCCTGGGACATTCAAACCTATCAGGCGCGCATCAATGTTTCGGTGGTGGCGCGCGGCCTCATTCATCCTTGGAGTCTGGCATTTGTGCCCAATGGCGATCTGCTGATCACCGAACGCGAGGGCCGCTTGCGCCTGATGCACGAGGGCGCATTGCAGCCGCAGCCCATTGCCGGTGTGCCGGCGGTACATGCCGAAGGCTCGCTGGGTCTGATGGAAGTGCTGCCGCATCCTGATTTCGCGCGCAATCAGCGGCTCTACCTCACCTATCACAAGAAGCTCGCCGACGATCCGAAGTCCATCGGCTTCGTGCTCGCCAGTGCGCGCTTCAATGGCACGGCGTTGAGCGATGTGAAGGAGCTGTTGGTCAGCGATGGCTGGGATGGCGCGGGCGCTGCCGCCGCGCGATTGCTCTTCGGTCGCGACGGCAAGCTGTACATGAGCGTGGGCGCAACGCGCGATGGTTCGGCTCAGGAAACCGGCAGTCTGCGCGGCAAGATTCTGCGGCTGAATGATGATGGCAGCGTGCCCGCCGACAATCCCTTCATCGGCAAGGCCGGTTATCGTCCGGAAATTTTCAGTCTCGGCCATCGCAACCCGGCGGGCATGGCGCTCAATCCGGTCACCGGCGCAGTGTGGGCTTCGGAATACGGCCCCAATGGCGGCGATGAAATCAACATCGTTCAGGCGGGCAAGAACTACGGCTGGCCGCTGGTCAGTTATGGCCGCGACTATCCCGGCCCGTTCATCTCCGAAGCGCCGTGGCGTGAAGGCATGGAAATGCCCGTGGCCACTTTCGTTCCGGGCATCTCGCCTTCGGGACTGGCCTTCTACACCGGCAAGGATTTCCCCGACTGGAACACCAGCGTCTTCGTCGGCGCTACGCGCGTGGGTCAGATACCGGGCACCGGCCGTCTGGTGCGAATTGTCTTCGATGAAAACGGCAACGAGCGGGCGCGTGAAGACCTGCTCACCGAATTGAAGCAGCGCATCCGCGATATCCGCATGGGACCGGATGGTTTGATGTATCTGCTGACTGAGGAACAGGATGGCGCGTTGCTGGTGATCAAGCCCTCGAACTCTCAGGCAGCGGGCGGGCAAGTGAGCAGGTGATTGCCGAGTACAACGCCGATTCGACGGGGCATACTGCACATCAATGGCAAGAACAACCACACGGGAGAACAACAATGCCAAAGAAACGAGCAGCCGTGATTTTCGTACATGGACTGGCAAAGAAGCCGCCGCCGGAACGGCTTGAGCAAATCTGGCTGGAAGGGCTGGAACTGGATGATCCTCGGCCCGATGTCTTCAAGCCGCCCAATCCGGGGGTCAAACTGCGCGCACAAGGGGTGGATGTTCTCTTCAACTACTATGCCGATGTGTTCTACGGCGCCAATTACGCCAACGAGACGGACTCTTCCGACAACGCAGATTTCGAAGCCGCAGATTCCGAAGCCGCAGCGGCAGCGCTGGAAAACCGGCTGCAATTGCCCGGCGACCTGGCTCTGCCGGCAGCCATTTCACCGCACGAGGCTGAGTTTCTGGCCGCGATGGAGCGTGAGATGCCATTGTCTACGGAGGCCGGACCTTCTGCCGCCGCCGCCGCGCCTGCCGAACCGGCAACACTGACGCCCGGGCAATTGGAAATTGCCGGGTGGCTGCCGCGCTCGGCCAGAAACAAACTGATCAAGAAGTTTGCGATGGAAGCCTACTACTTCCTGTTCAACAAGCCCTACACGCGCACCAATGCCGATGGCACCACCACGACGTTCATGGTGCGCGATGAACTGCGAACCCGGCTCATCACCAACCTGAACCAGGCTCAGGCCGAGGCAGAGAAGATTGTGCTGGTCACGCACAGCATGGGCACGATGGTGGGCTATGACGTGCTGCGCAACGTCGCGGCCTGTCCACCCGTGGACCTGCTCATCACGCTGGGGTCACCGCTGGGTATCAAGGAAGTGCAGGATGAATTGCGCGCCGAGGGCGCCAGGCAGGTGGACTTCCCCGCAGCCAAATTGAACCGCTGGACGAATATCTACGACCCTCTGGACCCGATCTGCGGCTTTGATCCGCGTTTTGACAATGACTATTTGCCGGTGAATGGCAAAGGAGTCGTGGACATCAGGGAGGACAACTGGGGCAACTGGCGGCACACGATCACGCATTATCTGGCGGGCAAGCAATTCCGCGCGGCGCTGGCGGACCCGCTGGACATCAACCGGCCGTGAGCAACGGCAAGTTGGGCGAACTGGCCCGGCAATTGCTTGCCGGCACGCTGCCGGAGTGCCGGCCCGACGAACTGGCGGCGGCGGTTGCGCATATCGCCACTGAAATGGTCCCAGCCAAGCAAGGGAACGTCGAACAGATACGTAAAGCGCTGGCGTGCCTGAACAATGCGCGCCAGTTTGCTTTGGCGCGCGGGCTGGCCATTGCCTGGCGGGAGGAGCACGACTTTGATCCCACAGTAGACAAGCGCCTTGCGCAGGCGTTGATTGATCTGGGGAGTCTGGATGAGGCCGAACATCTGCTGCACGAGGCGATTCCCAAGGCTGCGGCATTGCATACGCCGAATGCCGCGAGTGAAGCGCTGGAACTGCGAGGGCTGTTGGGGCGGGTAGCCAAGCAGCGGTTTGTCCTGTCGGAAAATCCCGATGCGCTCGCGCAAGCCATCGACATTTACGGCAGGGAATACGAACAGGCCGTGCATCCGTGTTGGCACGGCATCAATGTCGCGGCGCTATTGGCCGCTCAGACGCGCCTTGGGTTGACGCCCGACGCCAAGTGGTCTGTGGCCGCCGTGGCCGAAAACGTATTGCGCGATGTCCTGGAGCAATTGCAGGAAAAACCGGGCGATCATTGGCTATACGCCACCGCATCGGAGGCTTTGCTGGCGCTCAAACGCTGGGATGATGCCGAGTTGTGGCTGTATCGATTCCTCAATCATCCGAAAACCAATCCCTTTGCGATCCAGAGCTACAGCCGGCAATTGCGCGAGATCTGGCAAGGCAATTCACTGCGCGGCGCCACCTGTGCAGACCGGTTGAGCAGAATCATCGAAACGCATGAAATGCAGCACCAGCGCAGTTGGTCGCTGTCATCACAGATGCTGAAGACGCTGAATGAAAAACCCGACTCATTCGAGATCAATTTCTCGGGTGAAGGCATGTTTACTGTCACCGCGATTCGCGGGTTGCTGAAAAATTGCGCCAGCATCGGCTGTGTAACCGACAGCACGGGAGTCCGGATGGGAACCGGCTTTGTGGTGAGCGCCGACAAGCTGGGGCTGGGCGAGGCGCAGGAGCCGGTCTTTGTGACCAATGCGCATGTGATCAGCAACGACGTGCCCAAGGCCGTGCGGCCGGATGCGGCTCGCGTTACCTTCGAAATCGAATCGCTCGGCAAGGACAATCCGGTTTTTCACAAGGTGATGCCGCAGGTGCTGTTCACCTCACCGCCCGGGGAACTGGGCATCCCGGCAGCCAATCGTCTGGATGCAACGGTGGTCAAGCTCGACAAATGGCCCAAGGGCGCACAGCCCCTGGCCACCGCCAGACATCTGCCGCTGCCGTCCAGCAAGACCCGGTTGTTCATCGTGGG
>JAITMN010000140.1 GCA_031277355.1 Nevskiaceae bacterium
TCCACTGCGCGGCGATCAGCCGAGCAGGTGTGAGCGGCAATCCAGCTGTTGTCTATATCGGCGGTGGCGGCCAGATAGTTCACGACATCGTCGATCTCTTTGGCGCTCAGACTGGCGGCCTGCGCCTTCATCTTGCCATTGGTCAACGCATGGGACACCGAGCGCGGCCCCATGCGGCGCAAGGTGTCGAGCGGCGGGGACTTGGTGGCCTCCGGCATCGCGTGGCAGGTGGCGCAGGCTTTGTCGTAGACGGCCTGCCCCGCAGGATTGGTCTGGCTGGTGATGACCTGCTGCGCACGGGCCTCGTGGGCCACGACAGCCAGTGCGAACGACAGTAGGGCGGGCAGGAAGGGGTAAGGCTGACGCATGGGATTCTCGATGGCGTGCGTGGGAAGACAGCGTAGCGCCGCTGACCCGCAGGAGGCAACCAACGCAGCGGCATCGGATTCACGACATTCTCCGGGCGGCTGGCTTACCATGACCAAAGTTCGCTACGGCAAAGCCGAAAACGGCGGCATAGCGCAATTTTTTTGGAGCGTCCCCATGCTGATCTGGTGGCTGGCCGCCGTTGCGCTGGTCGTACTGATCGCGGCGGTGGCGCTGTTCAACCGCCTCGTCGCCGCGCGCAATCAGGTACGCGCGGCCTGGAGCGACATCGACGTGCAGCTCATCCGGCGGCACGATCTGGTGCCGCAACTGGTCGCAGCGGTGCAGGGCTATGCCGCGCACGAACGCGCGACGCTGACGCTGGTCACCGAATTGCGGGCCCGCGCGATGCGGGTGCAGTCGCTGCAAGACAAAGCGCAGGTGGAGAGCGAGTTGAGCGGGCAGGTGCAGCGCATCCTCGCATTGCAGGAGAGCTATCCCGATCTGAAATCCAGCGACAACTTCCTCGCTCTGCAACGCGATCTGGTCGCGGTCGAAGATCACCTGCAATACGCGCGGCGTTTCTACAATGGCTCGGTGCGCGATCTGAACAACCGGATCCAGACATTCCCCTCGCTGCTCGTGGCGCGCATCGCCAACATTCAACCGGCGGAATTTTTTCGTCAGGGAGATGAACAGGAGCCACCGCGATGAATCGCGCACGCCATCTGCTTTGCTGCTGCCTGCTGGCGCTGCTCGCGTGGCCGCTTGCGGGCAGGGCAGACGAGCGCATCCTGTCGTTCTACAGCCAGATCGAAGTCACCGCCGATGGCGGCATGAACGTCACCGAAACGATCCGTGCGCGCGCCGAAGGCCGAAACATCCGGCACGGCATCTATCGTGATTTCCCCACCGACTATCGCGACCGTTTCGGCAATGCGGTGCGCGTGGCGTTCGAACCGCGCACGCTGACGCGCGATGGCGGCGCCGAGCCGTTTCACACCGAGCGCCGTTCCAATGGCGTGCGCGTCTACTTCGGTTCGGAACAAACGACGCTGACGCCCGGCGAATACACCTGGTCGTTCACCTATCACACGAACCGGCAACTGGGATTCTTCGCCGATCACGATGAGCTGTATTGGAACGTCACCGGCAATGGCTGGGATTTTCCCATCGACACCGCAGGCGCAACGGTTGAACTGCCCGGCGTGATCGCAGCATCATCACTGCAACTGGAAGCCTACACCGGCATACGCGGCGCAAGGGGCAGGGATTGGACCGCGCAGCCCGGCGATTCGCGCGCCGAGTTCGCCACCACCGCCGTGTTGGCCCCGCGCGAGGGATTGACCATCGTGGTGAGCTTTCCCAAGGGCATCGTTGCCGGGCCGGGCCTGCGGCAACGCGCGATGTGGATGCTCACCGACAACGTCGCCGCGCTCGCGTTGATCACGGCGCTGCTGCTGGTGTTCACCTGGTATCTGACGCAATGGCTGCGCGTGGGGCGCGACCCCAAGCCCGGCACGATCATTCCGATATACGAGCCGCCGGCCGGATACACGCCCAGCGCATTGCGCTTCGTCGAACGCATGGAGTGGGATCAGCGCTGCGTGGCCGCCGATCTGGTGGATGCGGCGATGCGCGGCGCGCTGCACATCAGCGATGATGACGGCGATTATCGTATCGAGCGCAAGGGCAAGGCCAAGGCCGACCTGCCGCCCATCGAGAAAAAACTGGTGAACGATCTGCTGGGCAGCGACGATGCGCTGTCGTTCAACGCATCGCATCGCTTTCGCATCATCAAGGCAACTGCCCTGCATCAGATGGCCTTGCAAGCGGCCTACGCCAACAGCCACTTTCGCAAGAACACTTCGCTGATCCTCATTGGCGTGTTGATCACGATAGCCACCGTCATTGGCGCGGCGCTGCTGATCGGCGATCCGGTCCGCGCCTTCGGCACGATCTTCATCATGTTCTGGCTCAGCGGTTGGAGCATCGGCCTGTTCCTGCTGTGCGCCAGGGCCATCAACTCGTGGCGACAGACGGGTGAGGGCTCCTTCGGCAAACGAATCGCGGCAACGGGCACCGCCGCCGTCGGAACGTCCTTCGTGGTGGCGTTCATCGTCGCTGAACTGTTCGGCATCGGCCTGCTTGCAGCGGCCAGCGGCATCGCGTTTGCAATTACCATCCTCGCATTGATCGCAACGAATCTGCTGTTTGGCTGGTTGATGAAGGCCCCGACACAGACCGGACGCAAACTGCTGGATCAGATCGCGGGCCTGCGTCTTTATCTGGGCGTGGCCGAGCGCGATGAACTGGCGGCGCAGCAGGCCCCGCCGCTGACTGCCGATCAGTTTCACCGGATGCTGCCGTATGCGCTGGCTCTGAACGTGGAGCAGAACTGGACCAACCGCTTCGCCGCAGCCGTGGGTCCGGTGGCGGCAGAGCAAGCCGTGCAGAGCGCCGGGTGGTATAGCGGTGCAGCGGTCAGCGATATCGACCATTTCGTGAGCGGACTGGGTTCTTCGTTCGGCGATGCGATCTCATCTTCATCGACGCCGCCCGGCTCATCTTCGGGCAGCAGCAGCGGTAGCGATGGCGGAGGCTCGTCCGGCGGGGGTGGTGGAGGTGGTGGAGGCGGCGGCTGGTAAGTCAACCGTTAGGCTGCTTGAGAGTTCGAGAGTCTTCTATAATCGATTAGGCTCAAGAGCCGATCGTTTTGCATCTTCTTTGATGTCCATTTAGGGAGCAAATCATGCGTTCCAGAGAGTGTATTGGAGCTACGGTAGTGATTGCGGCGGCGGCTATCTTGCAAGGATGCTCCACCATGGCGCACCTGGAAGGGGCATCCCCAGGAGTGATGTTGTCTCTATCCGGGAAAGAAAGCGTCGAACTACCATATGATGTAAAGCTTGACTCAAAAGCCACAGGGCAGCACTTGTTCAAAGCCGAAAGTTCGAGCGGACAAACCCTGTATGGGCTGCTTCCGCTACGCGTAAATGGCGGCACCATGGCGGGTAGCATCATGTTTTTTGCGCCGGCGTTATTCATAGGTGGGTTCCGCGACGCGTACCCGTTTTATCGTTTCGATCCAGATGCAGGCGTAATGTACTTCAAGAGAAAAGAGGGAGATGAGTGGCGATTGAATAAGCCGACCATTGCTGAAAGTGAACGTGCGAAAAACTTCTTCGATAGCCCATAAGTCAGGTGGCCTACCCTTTCAAGCGGACCCGCCGACGCGAGCCGCTCAACTCATAACCGTCGCCGCCCCCGCCGTTTGCGCGCGCCCTACCAGTTATACCGCACCCGATACCGAACCTTCGTCTCGCCGCCCGCCGCAACGCGCGCATTGAACGTGATGACATTGGCGCTCTCGCGCGCAAAGGGCTGGCTGTTCGACAACATCCGCCAGCCGCTCCAGCGATACAGA
>JAITMN010000323.1 GCA_031277355.1 Nevskiaceae bacterium
GCCTGATCCACCTGCACCGTCGGCGCCTGTTGTTGAAGCACATCCCTCCACGCGCCCGTCTGAAACACCACCGACACCACAAGCACCAGCGACGCCGCTGCCGCCAGCGGCGCAGTCCATCGCATCCACGCCGGACGCGCCGGTCGCACCGAACGCGCCGGACGCTTCACCGCCTCTGCCGCCTGATTCAACACCAAACGATCGAGCGATGCGGGAACCTCCACATCGCCAAGCTCACGATAGCGGCGCGAAACTTGCGAGTCGCCCTTCAGATATTCATCCAACTGCTGCTCAGTGGGTTCACTCATGGCACGCTCGACTGCATGGTGGAAGGCTCGTGCTGACGCAACGCGCCGCGCAACTTTCTCAAGGCATAACGCAAACGGCTCTTGGCGGTTTCCATCGCAACGCCGGTGACGCGACCGATCTCCTCCAACCCCAAACCCGTTTCCTCATACAACAGAAACGCATCGCGCTGTTCGACCGGCAACTCAGCAAGCGCACGCTTGAAATCCGCGCGCAGTTGCGTTTCCGACAATGCCGCATCGGGTCCTTCGTGCGCCGGGCCGGGCAATTGCTCATCCAGCACATCAACCTTGCGCGACCGGCGAAAGTGATCCATCGCGCAGTTGTGCGCAACATGGAACAGAAAGGTCACGAACCTGGCCCGCGCCTCGTAGCGATCACGGCTGGCGATCACTTTGCCCCACACCTCCTGAAACACATCGTTGGCCGCATCGGGATCACGGCACAGACGCAGCAGGTAGCGATACAGCGCGCCCTTGTGCCGCTCGTAGAGCATCTCGAAGGCGCGCACATCGCCGTTGCGATAACGCAGCATCAGCGTCGCATCATCCGGCGCTGAGCCGATGACCGACACGTTCGCCGCCGCCCATTCCGGCGGCGGCGAACGATCCAGGGTTTGCTCCATCGGCGAAGAATATCAGCCCTTCGGTGGCGCGAGGCTCTTGGCCAACGTCACCAACGAGACAAACTCACGGCGATAGCCATCCTGATCCTCGCTCAGCGCGCCGCGCGCCAGCCGCGTGACATCGTCGTAACCGAAGTTGCCCATGTACTTTCCGCCGCGCAGCAGCTGCCCAAAGGCCGCCACGCTGGCCGCAAAGCGAAAATCAGCCGATGCCCTTTCGCCGCTGACCTGCGAATCCTTGCGCAGCGGATATTCCAGCAACTGACTGACATCCGAACCCGGCTTCTTGTACCGCAGGCGGATATTGGCCAACTCGCCATTGACCCGGCTCGGCGACAACGCATTGGCATAACGCAGCGCATCGACGCGGCCCTTTGCGCCCACGGGCACGATTTCATACAGCGCCGTTACGCGATGACCCGCGCCGATCTCGCCCGCGTCCACCTTGTCGTTGTTGAAGTCTTCGCGCGCCAGCATGCGGTTCTCGTAGCCGATCAGCCGGTATTCGAGCACTTCGGCCGGATTGAACTCCACCTGTATCTTCACGTCGCTGGCGATCGTGTACAGCGTGGAACTGAGCTGCGACACCAGCACCTTGCGCGCTTCCGACAAATTATCGATATAGGCATGGTTGCCATTGCCGGCATCGGCGAGGCGCTCCATCAATTGATCGTTGTAGTTGCCTTCGCCAAAACCCAGCGTCGTCAACTCCACGCCTGAAGCGCGTTCACGCTCCACGATATCCACCAGCGCTTCAAAATCCACCGTGCCGACGTTGAAATCCCCGTCGGTGGCAAGCACCACGCGATTGATCCCGTCCTTTACAAAAGAATCGCGCGCCAACTGATACGCCAATTGAATACCGGATGCGCCATTGGTGGAGCCGCCCGCCGACAGACGCGCCAGCGCCGCCTGAATACGGCCCTTGGCATTGCCCGGCGTGGGTTCGAGCACCACGCCCGAACTGCCCGCATACACCACGATGGACACGCGATCACGCTGAGTCAGTTGATCGGTGAGCAGGCGAAAGGCGTTTTTCAGCAGCGGCAATTTGTCGGGCGAATCCATCGAACCGGAAACGTCGATCAGAAACACCAGATTCGCAGCCGGACGCTGCTCGGCCTGCACTTCAAAACCCTTGATGCCGATGCGCATCAGCAGCGCCTGCGGATTCCACGGCGCTGCCGCCAATTCCGTGGACACGCGAAACGGCGTGCTGCGATCACCGGGCACGGCATAGTCGTAGTCAAAGTAATTGATCAATTCCTCCACGCGCACGGCATCCGGCGGCGGCAACTGCCCGCCGTTGATGAAACGCCGCACATTGGCGTAGGCGCCGGTGTCCACGTCGATGGAGAACGTCGATACCGGCTGCTCGGCGGCAACCTTCACGCCATTGTCTTGTTGATGCTCGTAGCGCTCGGTGTCGGTCGGCGTGGCATACCCGTAGAAGCCGGGAGGTGGCGGAGCCGGAGGAGGCATCGCGCGGCGCTCCATCATCTGCCCGGAGGGGGCCATCGCGGCACTCGGCGATGGCGCAAACGCCTCTGCCTCGTACCTGGGCATCACCGCGCCGGCTACATCTTGCGGTTGCGCCGCGTCCGCGCGGCTGTCAACCACCGCCGCCTGTGTGAGCTGCGCGTCGGACGGCTCGCTCGCCGCCTGCTGCACCACCGGGTCAGCGTGGTCGCTTCGCGTGGCGCAGGCGGCAAGCACTGCCGCGACAATCAACACTGATCCGCTATGGACGATCCGATTCATGGCCGATTCCCCACTTCGACGCGAAATGCGTCTGTGGGGAGTTCAACGGCCGGAGAGGTTGAATCGGGTTAACGGTGGCGAAAAATAATTTTCAGCGCACCTTGCCCTTGCGGAACAGATTCACGACGGCCAGCAGGATCACCGCGCCGCCCAGCGAGATCAGCAGCGAGACCACGCTGAAACCTTCGGCGCTGACGCCCAGCAGCGGCGAGAGCAGTTTTCCGCCGATGAACGAACCGACGATGCCGACGATGATGTTCAGAATGATGCCCTGCTGCGCGTTGGTCCGCATGATGATGCTCGCCAGCCAACCAATCACGCCGCCCACAACCAGCTGGATGATGATGTCCATGTTGTCCCCTTTGCTGTCCTTAAGATCGGGATTTTGAAAAACGCAGCGCTGCCAGCAGCAACGGCACCGCCAACTCCACGCCCACCGCCTTGGCGGTGATGCCCCAGGTCCGGCGTCGCAACAGCACGGCAATCAATGCCGCAACCGCCAACGCCAGATTCGTGCCCACGCCAAAACCGCTTGAATTGCCGCTCAGCGCTCTGGCGCCCTGCACGGCCAATCCCCGCCATGAGCGCGAGAAGCCTCCGGCCGCCGCGAACGGCGTGCGGAATTGGCGATGCAATCGAACGCGGCTGCGCGCCAAACGCTCGCGGGCGATATCCAGTTCCGTGAGCCCCTTTTTAACGCTCATCGTGAGACTCCACGTTGTAGGGATCAAACTCGGGGGCCGATTCGGGCTCATCCTGCGAAGACTCGCCGCGCAGATCGGCGGCCAGTTCTTCGGCCAGCACACCCCAGGGCGGCGCGGGCTTGTCGCGCAACGCCTGCTGCGCCATCACCAGGCCCCAGACGACGCCGATGGCCAGAAGCAGCAGGATGCCGCCGACCACCCACCACCGCCACGGCGTGGGCCAGGCCGCAGCTATCGCAACGAGCACGATGATGAACAACGCAAACAGCGCAAAGGCGGCGGCGACGGCAAAACCCAGCGCGCGGCGCACCAGTTGCTCGCTCCACAGGCGCACCGCCGCCGACATCACCTCGCCATAGGCAGCGACGTGTTCCGCGAGCGCAGCGCGGATGCGCGACCCGAACACCGCCGATACTCAGCGGCGAGCGATCAACACACCCAGCAGCAGACCGACCGCACCTGCGATCGCAGCCACTTGCCAGGGGTTGTCGTGCGCGTATTCGTCGGCATGCTCGGCAGCCTTGCCCGCAGCGGCGCGGACCTGCTGCTGGCGTTCGTAGGCGGAGGCTTTCAGCCGCTGCGCGCCGTCCTGCACGCGCTCGCGCAGGCGCGAGAGTTCTTCCTGTCCGCCGTCGCGCGCATCCGACAGCATTTCCAGCACTTCTTCGACGAAATCAGCGATATCGCCACGGGAGCGCTGGCCGGTTTGACCCGAGCCGGCTTGCGAATCGACACCCTCGTTCATGACCTCACTCCTTGTATGGTCCGCGCATTGTTCGCGCCCATGATAACTTAAACGCCGCTGCGCCTAGGTGCGCAGCGCAAAACTCGGGCGGCCATCGGTTCGGACCAGCCCGTGCTCCAACAGCCAAGTATGCGCGTCGGCGGCGTCGTCTTCAAACCAGGCGCGGGCCGAGCCCAGGCGGAAGCTGTAGCCCCAGGCGTCCATGTCGGTGAGCGCACGATCCAGGCCGCATTGCGGCAGTTCGGCGGCCAGCAGCAATTGCAGGTAGCAGACGCCGCATTCCTCGATGTCATCGCCGCCGGCGTCGCGGTTCAGACCGGCGCGGCGCTGGGCGTCCATGCAGATGTAGTGGCAGACTTCGTGCAGCACCGAATGCAGCGGCGTGTCGAGACGGGCGAGCAGCGCATCACCGATCAGGCCCGCCTCGCAGTCGCCCCAATAGCTGCCGGGGATCGGCTCGTGTGGCGGAACGAGGCGCAGCGTCAAACCGTAGCGGGCCAGCAGGTGAGCCACCGGCTCGCAGGGCAAGTCCGAAAGACACAGCACGTCATCGGGGTCCGGCGGCATCGGCCTTGCTTTAAAGCGACGACAGACGGCGCGCGACGACACTGGCCATGTCGCGCGCTAACGCCTCGATCAGGATGTCTTTCTCGCGCTCCTTGGCCAGCAACCTGGTTTCATCGAAGCTGTAGATGCGCGTCAGCGTGAAGGTTTCCTTCGGCATCAGTTCCGCGCCATTGCCGCGCACCGCCAGGTCCACCGTATAAATCAGTTCGTAGTCCGTGGGGATGTTGCGGGAAGAAACCGTGAGCACCCGCTCGGTGACGCCATCCTGCGTGATGATGACGGCGGTGGCGTCCGCCGGTGCGCGCGTTCCGGCGGCGATCACCTTGCCGCCGGAGGCGATGAGGGCTTCACGCAGCGCCTGCGTGAATTCGCTCTGCGCATCCACGGTTTCGATGGCGACGTTGGCCAGCGATGCGGGCAGCGTTTGCCGCCCCTGCAACTGGAAGCCGCAGCCTTGCAGCATCACCATCAGCGCGAACAACGCGGCGCATGCTTTGCTTGTTACCTTCACGTTGACCGGCATGTTAGCCGCAACGCAGACGGGCAGACAACGCCAACGGTGGCCGCGCGATTTCATGCACTGCCCTCGACCACATCCAGTATCGCTTTCTTCTGCGCGGCGAACTCCGGCGTCAGCGGATAGTCCCGGCTGCGCGGATGCGCGGCGGCAATCTCGAAAACCGCGCTGATTCGTCCCGGCGTTCCGGCCAGCGTGTATACCCGGTCGGAAAGCACAATGGCTTCTTCCACGTCGTGCGTGATGAACACCGCCGACAGCCGCTGACTGCCCGATGCCGGCGGTCTGGCGCTTCGAATGATGTTCTGGAACCAATCGCGCATATTGCGACGAGTCAGCGCGTCGAGCGCGGAGAAAGGCTCATCCAGCAGGATCACCGGATTTTCCTGCAAGCAGCTTCGCAGCAGCGCGGCCCGCTGCTGCATCCCGCCGGAAAGCTGACCCGGATATTTATCTTCGCAGCCGCTCAAACCGAACTCCGTAAAAAATGGCGTCACCTGTTCACGCGCCGCCTGCTGAGGCACGCCACGAATCAGCAGCGGCAAAATCACGTTGTTCAGCACGGTGCGATATTCCAGCAACAGCGCCTTCTGCATCATGTAGCTGACGCGCCCGGCCACGCCGGTGATATCGGCGCCGTTGAGCAGAATCTGCCCCGCGTCGGGTTTGTCCACGCCCGCCAGCACGTTGAAGAGCGTGGTCTTGCCAACCCCGGAAGGGCCTACCAGCGAAATGATTTCTCCGGCGCGCAGGTCAAGGTTGATGCCGCTGATCACCGGCTCGCCTTCATAGCATTTGACGATGTCGCGGCAGCAGAAAACCGGCGTATCGCGGGCTGCGTCAGGGGAGGTAGTCATTGGTGAACCCTGCTTCGCCCAGATTCTTTTCCAGCAACCCTTCGCGATACATCCACTGGTAAAACGCGCTCCACCGCGCCGGATCGATCTGACCCCAGCGCGGCGCATCGCCCCGGTATCGGGACGCCAGCCACTGCTGACTCTGGCGCACCAGTTCGCCGTCGAGTTCGGGGGCGTATTTGAGCAATATCTGCGCCGCCTCGACGGGATTGTCTTCGGCGAATTGATAGCCACGGCTCAGCGCCTGCATGAACTTTCTGGCCGTCTCGGGATTGCCGGCACTCCATTTGTTGTTGACCAACATCAGCGGCGTGTAGAAATCAAACAGCGGATTGACCGCGCCCAGATCAAGATAATCCACCGGCACACCGCGAACCTGCGCGGCAATGCCATCCCATGCGTAGTAAATCCAGATGGCGTCCACGTCGGTCTGCAATGCGGAAAACGCATCCGTGGCGGTGTTGGAAATCATCCTGACTTCGTCGAAGTTTCCGCCATCGCCCGCAACGATGTTCTGGATCACCGCTGTTACCAGCGGCGTTTCCCAGGAAGCAAAACGCTTGCCGGCAAGACCGCGCGGACGTTTGATGCCCGCCGAAGCCAGCGACATGATCCCTGAGGTGTTGTGATTGATGATCGCGGCCACAGCAGTGACGGGCAATTGCGCCGCCAGCGCAGGTCCCAGACTTTCCTGCGCGCCGATGGCAAATTCGGCCTCTCCTGCCGCCAGCAGCAGCACTGCGCCATCTTCCGGTGGCGTCAGGATGCTCACCTTCAACCCTTGGGCTTCAAACCAGCCTTTGTCGAGCGCAACGTAGATGCCGGTGTGATTGGTGTTGGCAGTCCAGTCGAGCATGATGCGAACCTGATTGGGATCAGGCCCTGGCCCTCTGGAACAAGCCGCGAGCAGCATGGCAACGCCAATCAGCGCGAGCACCCGCCGCATGTCATTGCACCCGGTATTTCCACGGCATCGCCGCGCGCTCGATCACGGAGACCAGCTTGATGAGCAGCAGGCTCAGCAGCGACACCAGCACAATGGCGGCGAACATCCGGTCGAAGGAATAGGACTTTCGCACGCGGATCATGTACACGCCCAGACCCGAATCACCGCCGAGCCATTCGGCCACGACTGCACCGATGATCGAATAGGACGCCGAGATGCGCAGCGCGGAGAAAAACGCCGGCAGACTCTGCGGAATCTTGATGTACCGATACAGTTGCACGCGGCTTGCCCCAAGGGATTTCAGGAAGCGCAGGGCGTCTGCATCGGCGTGCGCAAAGGCTCCGGCCAGCGCCACCGTCAACGGGAAAAAGCAGGTGAGAAACACCAGCGCGATCTTGGGCGCTTGCCCATAACCCAGCCACAACACCAGCAGCGGCGCCAAAGCAATTGTCGGCATCGTTTGCGTCACGGTCAGAAACGGCGTCACGGCGTCGCGAAAAAAGCGGTTGGCATCCAGCAGGATCGCCAGCGCAAACGACACGGCCAATGCCAGGGCAAGACCCGCAGCCGCCTCCTTGAGTGTTTGAAGCAGATGCATGGCCAGCAGCGGAGCGTCTTTCGCCGCCGCCAGCACGATCTGCGCCGGACCCGGCAGCAGGTACGCGGGAACCATGCCAGAGGAACTGACTGCCTGCCATACGAGCACCAGCGCGACGCCAAGAATGGCCGCCGCGCGATAGCCCGCTGGGTTTGATTCAGTCATGGTGTTTTTTTGTTTTCTTTTCTATTGACCAGACTCCCGACGCGGGCGCGTAGGCCCACTTCATGTAGGCCGAAACCGACTCGGCTCCTTCACGGATGCAAAGCAACTGACATTCGCGCGCGATTTCCCAAAGCCTGTCGAAATCCCCCTCGATGGCGGTTTCGAACGGACCGACGAAAACCGGCAGGCCGGTGCTTTTCAGATAGGCAATCACCGCATCCACGATGCGAATCACATCGTCGCGGCTTGCGGTGCGCGGCAATACCTGAATGGCGAAACTGGCTTCGGGCTGATTGGACATGCGCATCTCTCTGGTTGAAAAAATCACACCACCACGTTGACCAGACGGCCACGCACGATAATCACCTTGCGCGGCTCGCGGCCTTCCAGGTGACGCTGCACCGATTCATCGGCCAGCGCAGCGGCGCGCAGTTGATCTTCACTGGCATCCGGCGCGGCGTGGATGCGGCCGCGCAATTTGCCGTTCACCTGCACGACGATTTCGATGGATTGCTGCGCGAGCGCGGCGAGGTCGGCTTCGCGCCAGCGTGTTTGCCAGAGCGGTTGTTGCCGGCCCAGTTCGCGCCACAGTTGATGCGTAATGTGCGGGACGACGGGGGCAAGACACAGCACCGCGATTTCCAGCGCTTCCTGCCGCGTGGCGCGGGCAGCGGGCGTATCGCCGCTGTGACGGCTGATGGCGTTGAGCAATTCCATCACGGCGGCGACGGCGGTGTTGAACACGCGGCGGCGGCCAATGTCGTCTTTTACTTTCGTGAGGGTTTGATGGGCGATGCGGCGCAGGTCGCGGTCGGCATCAAGCAATGCGGATGGATCAAGCGCCAGCGGCAATGCGGACGCCGCACCTGCCGACACATGATCGTGCACGGCTTTCCACAAGCGCTTCAGGAAGCGATTGGCGCCGATCACACCCTCATCAGACCATTCCAGCGATTGCTCCGGCGGCGCGGTGAACATCATGAACAGCCGCGCGGTGTCGGCCCCGAACTGCTGCGTCAGTGCGTTCGGGTCCACGCCGTTGTTGCGCGACTTGGACATCGTGCCCATGCCTTCCCAAGTCACCGTCGAGCCATCTTTCTTCAGCACGGCGCGTGATTCGCGGGTGGACGGATCGACCGTCAAATCCACATCGGCGGGATTGAAATACTCGCGGCGGCCTGTGCCGCTGCTGCGCACGAAGATGTGATTGAGCACCATGCCCTGCGTGAGCAGGTTGGCGAAGGGTTCGGGTGTGTTCACCAAGCCCATTTCGTGCATCACGCGCGTCCAGAAGCGCGCGTACAGCAGATGCAGGATCGCATGCTCGATGCCGCCGATGTATTGATCCACCGGCAGCCAGTAGTTCGTGCGCGCATCGACCATTGCACTGGC
>JAITMN010000330.1 GCA_031277355.1 Nevskiaceae bacterium
GCCGAGCACGGCGCCTTCATCGTCAACATGGCTTCCACCGGCTGCGGCAAGACGCTTGCCAATGCCCGCATCATGAATGCGCTGGCCGATCCGCAGCAAGGCATGCGCTGCACCTTCGCGCTCGGGCTGCGCACCCTCACGCTGCAAACCGGACGCAGCTACCGGCAGGATTTGCATCTGAGCGAAGACGAACTCGCGGTGCGGGTTGGCGGTTCGGCCAGCCGCGCGCTGTTCGAGCATTACCTCAAGCAGGCCGAAGACGCGGGATCGGCCTCTACCCAGGCCTTGATCGAGGAAGACGGTCATGTCCTGTATGAAGGGCAGTACGCCAGTCATGGACTGCTCGACAAGGTGATGGGCGATGAGCGCATGGCCGCGCTGCTGTCGGCGCCGATGCTGGTGTGCACCATCGATCACCTGATGCCCGCCACCGAGGCGCAGCGTGCCGGCCGGCAGATCGCACCCATGCTGCGGCTGATGAGCAGCGATCTGGTGCTCGATGAACTCGATGACTTCGACATTGCCGATCTGCCCGCGCTGACCCGGCTGGTGTATTGGGCTGGGCTGCTGGGTACGCGCGTGCTGCTGTCCTCGGCCACGCTGCCGCCGGCGCTGGTCGAAGGAATGTTCGCGGCCTATCGCGCCGGGCGTGCGCAATATCAGCGTCATCGCGGCCCGCACGGTGGACAGGCGGCGGCGCTGCTTGGCGTTTGTCTGTGGGTCGATGAATTCAACACGCAGTCGCGGAACTGCGCCGATGCGGACGACTTCCGTGCTGCCCATGCCCACTTTGTCGAGCAACGGGTGCGCGCCCTGCAGAAGGCGCCTGCGATGCGATGCGGCCAACTGCTGCCGCTGCCGATCACCGCTACGGCCAAGGTGGCGATCCGGCGCGAATTCGCCGGGCACGTGCGCGAAGCCATGTTGCGCGCGCATGCCGCGCACGCGCAGATTTGCCCGGTCAGCGGCAAGCAGGTCAGCTTTGGCCTGGTGCGCATGGCGAACATCGAGCCGCAGTTTGAAGTGGCGCTGGAACTGTTCCGGCTGGGTGCGCCCGAAGACTGCCGCATCCACCTGTGCGTCTATCACGCGCGCTTTCCGCTGCTGCTGCGCTCGGCCATCGAACACCGGCTGGATACCGTGCTCAACCGCCGTGACCCGCAGGCGGTCTATGCGCTGCCCGAAATCCGCGCCGCCATCGACGCAGGCGCCGAGCGCCATCACCTTTTCGTCGTGCTCGGATCGCCGGTTTGCGAAGTGGGCCGGGATCACGATTACGACTGGGCGGTGGTCGAACCGTCGTCGATGCGCTCGATGATTCAACTGGCCGGGCGGGTGCAGCGGCATCGCGGCACGCCTTGCGTGTCGCCCAATATCTTTCTGTTCGATTTCAACCTCAAGCACTTCGAGCAACAGCGCGGCTGGCCGGTGTTCATCCGGCCTGGCTTCGAGGTGGCCGACAAAGACTGGGCGCGCCCGTTCCGGCTTGAAACGCAGAGCTTGGACAAACTCCTGCGCGCAGACGAATACGCCACCATCACGGCCCGCCCGCGCATCCAGCCGCACGAGCCATTACAGGCCAAGACCCGCCTTGTCGATCTGGAACACGCGCGGCTGGCCGATACGCTGCTGCGCCGGCATGAAACAGCGGTGCGTCCGCGCGGCGTTGCGCCCACGGCGGCCGGACTCCATGCGGCCTGTGCCTGGCAATACCCGAAAGCGGCGTTGACCTGGGCGTTGCCGCAGCACCAGCCGTTCCGGGATGACGGTGAGATCCCGGAGACCGAATTGGCCTTCCTGCCCGATGAGGACGAAGAAGAGTTGGTACTGCATTGGATCCACGCCAAGCGCGGTCAACCTGAACTGTATGTGCCGAGCGAGCGCCAGTTGGAGCGCATCAACCTCGAATGCGGCCCACGCATCGCGCGTTGGGGGCAGGATGACCTGATGAGCTTGCTCAAGGAGCAGGCCGAGGCGAGAGACTTGCCGCTGCGCTGCTGCGGGAAGCGCTTTGCGATTGTCAACGTGATGCAAAGTGAGCAGGGATGGCGGTATCACCCGGCGCTGGGGTTTGCAAGAAAACTTCCGGGCGGATGAACTGCCTGCACGGCATCGAACTCATAGCAGCCGTCCGCGTTCAATTGATAGTATTTCTGAGCTGCCTACACGGCAGAAAACACCCGGCGCTGATCGCGTCCCCATGCTCATGGCGCTTTCTTCGTTGTGCTGTCGGGACTCAGGCGATTCAGCCACTGTCGCCCAGTGGTGGTCAGGCGGTAGCGTTGTTTGCTGCTGCGGGGCTTGTCGGGCAAGGTCATTTCGATCAGGCCGGCGGCGATCCCCATCTGTTGATACTGCACGCGAAAGTGCTTTTCGTCCTTGAGACCAAGCAGCGTCATGATCTGCTCCCGACTCATCTCGCCTTGCAGTATGGTCAACATCCGTGCAACTTCGGGGGTGACTTCGGGGGTGACTTCGGGGGTGACTTCGGGGGTGAGCGGCCTCGGAAGCGTCACTTTGAATTCATTGCCCGCCACGTCATCCACGATCCGGGTTTGCGGCCAGTCTTCCAGAACGCGCGGAATACCCGTGCCGATGCCGCGGTACGGCAGAATTTTCACGGCGTGATCGGTCAAGGTCGGATTGCGCCGGTTCGATTTGCCTTGCCGGATTTGTGCCGTGCTCAAACTGTCGGGTAGATGGCCGGGACTGATGATCTCGATGCGGTCGGTGAAGATCATCAGCCGGATCGAGGCGCTGACGAAATAGTCGCG
>JAITMN010000171.1 GCA_031277355.1 Nevskiaceae bacterium
CCCCGCTGCTTGAAATCCTCCGGCACAAGCTGGTGCCGCCCCAGCAGCTTGTAGAAATCCGTGCGATTGCGTTTGGCCAGACGCGCCGCCTGACTCACATTGCCGCCGGTGATCTGCAATATCTGCGACAGATAACCGCGCGTGAATTCATCGCGCGCTTCGTCGAAGGAGGGCAGTCGGCCCGGTGCGCCGCCGATGGCCTGCTGCACCAACTCCACCGGAATGATCGGCGTCTGCGACACCGCAACGGTGCCTCGCACGACGTTCTGCAACTGCCGCACATTACCCGGCCATTCCGCCGTGGCGAGCAATTCCAGCGCTTCGGGCGGGAAGATTTTGCGCTCGCCGGTTTCCTGCGTGAGCTGCGCCAGAAAGTGCGCGATCAGCAGCGGGATGTCTTCGCGGCGTCGCGCCAGCGAAGGCATTTCGATCTGCACGACGTTGAGCCGGTAGTACAAATCCTCACGGAACGCGCCGCTGGCGATCAATCGCGGCAGATCACGGCTGGTCGTCGTGATGACGCGCACGTTCACCGGCCTTGCCACCGTGGAGCCCACCGGCGTGATGGTTTCGTTTTGCAGCGCGCGCAATAGCGTTTGTTGCAGACGCGGCGTCAGATCGCTGATCTCTTCCAGCAGCAGCGTGCCGCCGTCGGCCTGCTCGAACGCGCCCTGGTGCGCACTGCCGGTGGAGGCATCCGCGCCAAACAGATTGCGTTCGGTTTGCTCTTCGCTGGCCGCTGAACAAGCCACCACGACGAAGGGCATGTCGCGGCGCGGGCTGGCCTTGTGCAGCGCGCGCGCCAATTGCTCCTTGCCGGTGCCGCTCTCGCCGCTGATCAGCACGCGCGCATCGGTGCCGGCCACCATATGCGCCTGCGACAAACGCTCTTCCATGATCGCGCTGCGGCTGATGATGTCCGCGCGCCATTTTTCGGTGGTGTCGTTGAAGCCGGAGATTTTCAGCGCGCGCTGGATTTGATCCAGCAGTTCCTGTTTGTCCACCGGCTTGGTGAGAAAACCAAACGCGCCCATTTGCGTGGCCTGCACCGCATCGGGAATCGTGCCGTGCGCGGTGAGCATGATCACCTTGAGGCCGGGCCAGCGGTTTTGCAGTTCCTTGAGCAGACCGATGCCGTCCACCGGCTCCATGCGCAGATCGGAGATCACAAGGTCGGGGCGAAAGCGTGTGGTGGCGGCCAGCGCCTGCGCCGCGCTTTCCATCGCTTCAACGTCATAGTTCTGCGCTTGCAGGCGGATGGTCAGCAGGCGCAAGAGTCCGGGGTCATCATCAACGATCAGAATGCGAGCTTTGCGCCGGACGGGTTGATTCACGGATTGCGTCCCTCATTGGTGGATGGTCTGTCGGAAATGCTGCGTTCGATGTTTGCGATCGCGTCGAGTTTGGCTTGCGCGTCCTGCAACGCCGCGCGCAGCCGGGCGTTTTCTTCCAATTCGGTTTGCAGACGCCGCGCCGCGTTCGCGTTGGCATTGGCGGTGCGCTGGCGTTCCTTCTCGCGTTGAATCTCGGCCACCAGTCGATCGACTTCGGCCAGCAATCGCAGTTCGTCGTCCACGCGCTGCAACTCGACGATGGCGATGGCGCGCTCGGGCGGCGACAACAGTTCGGGCCGTGCCAGTGTTTCGCGCAGCAATTGCTGCGCCTGCGGCAGATCGCGTCCGGGGTGTCCGGGTGTGGCCAGCGCCAGCGCATAGTGCAACGCCTCCGGGCCCTGGCGATTGAATTCCCAGCCGGTTCGCGCGCTGGCGAGCGCTTCGGCCTGTTCGGCCGGACTGCCTTGCACCAACTGCTCCTGCGTCGTGGCAATGACGTTGAGCCGCGCTGTTTGCACGGCTTCATTGCTCGGCGCGGGCGGCGCGGCCACCGGTTTGCGCAGGCTGAAGCCGTCCAGGTTGGCGCAACCGGTGAGCGCAAGCGAGGCCATCAACGACAGTGCGGCGCTACGCGGCAGCATGAGCCGTATCCTGCGCGGGAGTTGCCAGCGCGGTGCGCAAGGGCATGCGGATGCGAAAGTGCGCGCCCGGCCATTCGCCATCGACGATGTCGACCTTGCCCTGATGCGCCATCACGAATTCCAGCACCACCGACAACCCGATGCCGGTGCCGCGCACGTGCCCGCCCGGCGCCTTGCCCGTATAGAACGCATCGAACACCTGTTTGCGTTCATTCGGCGCAATGCCCGGACCCGTATCGCCCACTTCCAGCACCAGTTCACCCGCATCGGCGCGTGCGCGCATGTAGATCGTGCCGCCGCGCGGCGTGTACTTCACCGCGTTCGACAGCAGATTCTCCAGAATCAACCGCAGCTTGCCGCGATCGGCATGGATCGTCAGATCATCGATGCTGACTTCCAGCCGCAGCCGCTGCGACAACAGCGCCAGTTGCTGATTCTCGATGATCTGCTTCACCAGCCCCTGAAGCCGGAATTCGCTGATTTCAAGGCCCACGCTGCTGGTCTGCCAGGCGCTGAAACTGAGCAGGTTTTCGATCATCCGCTGCAAGCGGATGCCGTTGTCGCGCAGGATGCCGGTGACTTCGCGCTGACCGTGTTCGAGCTGACCCACCGCGCCATCCATCAGCAGTTCCGTGCCTTCGCGGATGTTCGCCAGCGGCGTTTTCAACTCGTGCGACATGTGGCGCAGAAAACGATTGCGCTCCTGCGCGAGGTCGAGCAAACGCTGACGCAGCCATTCGAGCTGACGGCCCAATTGCTCCAGGTCCACCGGGCCGTTGATCCGGATCGGCCGCACGAACGCGCCGCTGCCCAGTTCGTCGATGGCGCGGTCGATCTGGCGCAGCGGACGCGACAGCAGCAGCGAGAACAGCAGAATCGCCACCACCGATATCGGAATCAGCAGCACGAAGCCCCAGAACATCAGTTCCTGCGCCCGCGCGCTGCGCTCGCGAAGGTTCGCCACACCGGCGTCGATCTGCGTGTTGGACTGCGTGGCGATTTCATTCGCCAGTTGCTGCATGCGGGCGATGTCGGTCAGCAGCGCGTTGAAGGGCAGTTCCGCGTAGGGCGTTTGTTGCAGGTGGGAGGCGAGGTTGCCGCGCAGATCACCGATCTCGCGCAGCAGCGATTGCGCCGGTTCGGAGCGCATCTGGCTTTGCAGTTCCACCTCGGTCTGTAGCAGACGCTCGTCCTGCGTCTGAAGCGCGGGCAGCAGCTTGGGGTCGTCGAGTACCTGATACAGGCGCAGTTGCCGCTCCAGTTGAGCCGCCTGCGTGAACAGCGACTGCGTCAGCCGCGTGCCGTTGACGCCCTCGGCCACGATCAGCTCGCTGGTGGCCGCCAGCCGCCGCATCTGAACGCCGGCAATGACCAACCCCGCCACCAGCGGCAGCGTAACGATTGCAAAACCCAGCAGCACGAGCCCGCTGAGCGATCGGGGGCGGAGGAAGGCCATCCCCGGGATTCTAAGTCGGACCCCTCAAGGCTGTCTGTATGTCTGCGGGCGGCGAAACGCCGTTGCGTCGAGGAAAATCCTGCCGGTTGCAGTCAACTCCAGGGATGGTGCTTGAGCTTTTCTTCCCACGCCAGCGAACTGGCGACGATCCGGTCCAGATCGTCGAATTGGGGCTGCCAGCCCAGCACTTGGCGAATACGCTCGCAGCGGGCGATCAGTTCCGGCGGATCGCCCGCGCGCCGGGGCTGCTCGATCACGCGCAGCGGCCGCCCGGACACGCGCTCCACCGCGCGGATCACCTCGCGCACGCTGTAGCCATGCCCGTAGCCGCAGTTCAGCACCTGCGAGGCTCCGCCGCCGCGCAGGTAGTCCACCGCCAGCAGGTGCGCGCTGGCGAGGTCTTCCACATGGATGTAATCGCGCACGCCGGTGCCGTCGGGCGTGGGGTAATCGGTGCCGAAGACGCTGATGCCCTCGCGCCGCCCGACGCTGGCCTCGCAGGCCACCTTGAGCAGCAGCGTCGCGTTGCGCGTGGACTGACCGATGCGGCCCGTGGGATCGGAGCCGGCGACGTTGAAATAGCGCAGCACCGTGTAGCGCAGACGCGAGGCCGCGCCGACGTCGCGCAGCATCCATTCGGACATCAGCTTCGACGTGCCATAGGGATTGATCGGCGCGAGCGGGGAATCCTCCGCCGCAACGCCCGTGGCGGGCATGCCATACACCGCCGCCGTGGAGGAGAACACGAAATGCCGCACGTCATGCGCCACGCACGCGGCCAGCAGCGAGCGGGTCTGGCAGGTGTTGTTGCCGTAGTATTTCAGCGGATCGGCTACGGACTCCGGCACGATGGTGTGGGCGGCAAAATGAATCACCGTGCGCACGCCGTGTTCGTTTATCAGCCTGCCCACCAGCGCGGCATCGCCCACGTCGCCCTGCACCAGCGGTGCGCCGAGGGCCTTGGCTGCCTGGGCAAAGCCGGTGCTGAGATTGTCGAGCACCAGCACTTTCTCGCCGGCGGCCAGCAACTGCTGTACCGTGTGACTGCCAATGTAGCCCGCGCCGCCCGTGACCAGTATCGCTCCCTCTGCCACCGTGACTCTCCGTTGTTGCGCCCATCGCGCCGGGCGGGCGTTGCTGTCCGAGCCGATTATGATACTCCCTGGACTTGCCTCGTGAGTGCCGCCACGCCGTTTGCCGGCCTTGACCCGGAAGCCGTGCTCGCCGCTGTCGCCACGCTGGGCTTTGAACCCGATGGCCGCTTGCTCGCGCTGAACAGCTACGAAAATCGCGTCTATCGCGTGGGCGTGGAGCCCGACGCGCGCCTTGAGCCGCAGCCGTTGGTGGCCGGCAATCTGATCGTCGCGAAGTTCTACCGTGATGCGCGCTGGAGCGATGCGCAGATTCGCGAGGAACATCACTTCGCGCGGCAATTGGCGGCGGCGGAACTGCCGGTGGCCGCGCCGCTTGAATGTGACGGCGACACGCTGCTGTGGCATGCCGGATTCCGCTTCGCGCTGTTTCCCTGCTGGCGCGGCGCGGCCCCGGAACTGGATGATCGGGGCAATCGCGAGCTGTTGGGCCGCACGCTGGGCCGTCTGCATGCCGTGGGCGCCACGAGCCGTTTCGCGCAGCGTCCGTCGATCACGGCCTGGCAGTGCGGCGAGCGGGCGCGGCGGCAGTTGCTGGCCTCCGGCCGCGTTCCGGCGTCGGTGGAGGACAAATACGCCGAAGTGTCGGCCACGCTGGTGGAGTCGGTGCGGCTGCACTGGGAGGCCGCCGGTCCGCTGCGCTCATTGCGTCTGCACGGAGACTGCCACCTGGGCAATGTGCTGTGGAACGCCCACGGACCGGTGTTCGTCGATCTGGACGACTGCCTCACCGGCCCGGCCGTTCAAGACCTGTGGATGCTCTGCGCCGGCTCTCCCGGCCAGCGCGAACAGGAGTGGGCGCAACTGCTCACCGGCTATCGCCAATTCGCCGATTTCGACGCCACCGAACTGCGAGTGGTCGAAGCGCTGCGCGCAATGCGGATGCTGAACCATGCGGCCTGGGTGGCGCAGCGCTGGGCCGATCCGGCCTTTCCCCGCGCCTTCCCCTGGTTCGGGCAGATTCGCTACTGGGAGAACCACGTCACGGAGTTGCACGAACAGTTGGAGGCGTTGGAGGCCCCGCCGCTGGGCCTGTGCTAATGTCGGCGCGTCCAATGGTCACAGCGCCCACCAGAAGCAGTTTGGAACGCCGCGTCAGCGGTGGTGTGCGTTGTTGCCTGCTGTTGGCGCTGGGCGCGCTGGCGGCCTCTTGCAGCCGCGAAACGCCCACGCCGGCCGTAACGTCATCGGTATCCACGGCGCGGCCGGCCACTTCGACATCGCAGCCGGAGTTCGTCGCCGCCGTGGCGGTGGGCGCGACCGCGCTGCCGCTGACGATCGCCTTCAACCTCCCCGCTGCGCCGGTGGTGGGGCAAAGCGCCAGTGTGGCGCTGACGATCACGGTGAGCGAGCCGATGTCGCGCATTCAGATCGAAGCCAGCGGCCTGAAGCTGCTGCTTGATGAGGCGTCGGCGAAACAGGTGCTGGACGACGTGCGGCCCGGCGAACCCCGGCAATTGCAGTTCAGCGTAACCCCGCAGGCCGCAGGGCTGATCGACGTGGAATTGAGCGTGCAGGCCCCGGTTGACGGGGCCACGCGAACTTCGCGTTACGCGATTCCGGTGCTGGTCGAGGCCGCGCCGCCCGGTGAAGGGACGGTCGCGGCCGATAGCTGATCTTTAGACGGTGAAGCCGATCCAGCGGCCCATCACGAGCACCAGCACCCAGATCGCCAGCGACGCATATCCGGCCACACGCGCTGCCTGCGGCGGACGGCCGCCATCCCAGCTTGCCACGTCGCGCAACGTGACCTTGTGGAAGTACAGCATGTTCAGGCCGGCCAGCAGCAACAGGAACATCTTGACGATGAACTCCGTGTTGGCCATGTAGCCCTGTGCGTTGGAGGTGAACAGCGCCGTGCCGGTGATGGCCGCGACGATGAAAGCGCCCCAGGTCCACGGCAGCAGCCGATCCGACAGATAGGTGAAGCGCAGGTTCAGCGACGTGAGGCCGACCAGCCGGGTGTCGACGATGACGATGGTGCCGAAGACCATCGCCAGCGCAATGACGTGCACCGACTCAAGATACGGGAACCAAACCTCGCTGACAGCGACGGCCAAGGGGGTGTTTTGCAGCCATTCGATGAATGAATTCACGGGAGGGGCCTCAGTAAGACTCGATGTAGGCGATGAGACGACCGGCTACGATGATGCCGCTCCAGAGCAGCATCGTGCAGACGGCGACGGCGCTGTGCACTGGCGTGAGCTGCGTGGACTCGCTGCGCGCGGCGCGCGCCAGCCAGAGCGTGAGCCCAACCACGACGACCAGACACACCATCTTGAAGTAGAAGGCCGGGTTCGTGATCGTGCGTCCCGGTTCGGCAGTGATCAGCAGCAGGCCGGAGATCACCAGCACGATCAGCAGCGTCCAGATGGCCGAAGTGACGCGGGCGCTCAGATGTTGCAGCGGCTCGCTGACGATGCCGCGACCCATGAAGCGCAGCGCCAGAATCAGCGCGCATCCGAATAGCGCGGACAGACAGATGATGTGGATCACCTGAATGAACATGATCGCGTTGTTGGTGGTCTGAATGATTTGGCTAAAGCCTGTTTCAGACAGCCACGTGCTGAAACTATGCAATTGCTCCACTTGTGCTAGCCCCCTCTTTGGCGCTTGATTTCGGTATTCTGGCAGCCTCGTGGCTCCCGGGTCGGCGGAAGTATAATGTGTGACTGAATCGGCTGTCGATGCTCTGTTTTGCAGGAGAAGGCCAAATGTTGACGAGAATCAAAACCAGTACCGCTGCCATTGCGCTGCTGCTGTCGTTGGCAACGGCATTGCCTGTGCTGGCGCATCATTCCTTCGCCGTGTTCTTCGACTCCGAGAAGATGATCACGATGGAAGGTGTGGTTGAGCAATTCCAGTTCCGCAATCCGCATGGCCTGATCAGCTTCACCGTGCGGCAGCCTGATGGCAAGTCGGCAAAGTGGCGGGCCGAAACGAATTCCCCATCGATACTCGAACGGCGCGGTTGGAAGCGCGACAGCCTGAAGGCCGGCGATCAGATCAAGGTGGAAGGCTGGCCTGCGCGCGATGGCTCCAACTACATGCGCATGCGTTCGGTGGTGCGCGCCGATGGCGCGCCGGTGGGCGTGCCGTTTGAAACCACGGAGCAGAAATGAACGCGCGTGGTCTGTTTGCGGCGCTGTTGCTGTCCGCTGCGTTGACGGCCTGCACCTCGCAGTCGCAGCCACAGGCGCAATCGCAGGCGCAGCGCCCCGATTTCTCCGGCTTCTGGAACCTCTCGCGCAATGCGGGCGAGCATGATCCGGCGCTGGAAAAATTGCTCCCCGAAGGCACTGTGGAAATGAAAGACACCGGCGCGGCCGAATTTGGCCCGATGGTGTTTGGTGGTTTGGAGCTTACGCCCGCCGCGGCCGCCGCAGCGCGCGATTGGAAACCCGAGATTGAAATGACGCTGGAGCGCGTTTGCCGCATTCCTTCCATCGTCTATGCGGTGCAGGGTCCGTTCCCCATCGAAATTTTCCAGGACACGAACCTGATGGTGATGCGTCTGGAATACTTCGACATGACGCGCGTGATCTTTCTCGATGGCCGCGATCCCAATCCGGAAGGGATGCCCAATACGAAGACTGGCTACTCCGTGGGTCACTTCGAAGGCGACGTGCTGGTGGTCACCACCACGCATCTGAAGGAGGCCACGATCACGAACAATGGCCTGGAGCACAGCGATCAGATGCGCGTGATCGAACGCTTCCGGTTGTCGGAAGACGGCAAAACGCTGCACGCCACGCAGGAATATGAAGACCCTGTGATGCTTGAAAATCGCGGTGTGCGTTACATCAACTGGACTCGCGTCGACGGCGATCACGTGCACGCCTACGATTGCGATCCCACCTTCGTCGAGGAATACGCCAAGTAAATGGCGGTGCTGCGGGCTTTCGCGTCAGAACCAGTCGCTGACGAGAAAGCCCAGGCTCAGGCGGTTGTTCACATGGTTGTAGTCGAGCAGGTTCTCGCCATAGCCATAGTAATACTGCACATAGCCGCGCACCGGCGTTTGCTTGAACAGCGGAAACGACCAGCCCAACTCCACGCCGCCGCGATCCGGTCGCGTGGGGTTTTTCAGCGTGGCGCTCCATTCATTGCGGCCATGCACCCATGACAGCGACACGTCGCCGTGGCCCAGATAGCGCGTGATGTCCGGGTTGTTGTCATCCGCGCTGGGCTCGGGGATTCGATACCACGCGCGCACCTGACCCACCAGATGTCCGCGTTCGAAGATCGCCGAGCCGACCAAACGATTCCAACTGCGTGACAGCGGATCGCCATTGCCATTGGACTGGTGAACGAAACCCGCCGTCAGCAGCCGCGTGCGCAGGCCCAGCACATTCACGCTGACCGGCAAACCGGCGAACACCGCCGGTTCGTAGTCGGTTTCGCGGAAAGGCGAGGAGTGCTGACCCCACAACTGCCAGTAGGATTGTTGCGTGTAGCCGAACCACACATCCACCGGCGTCTGCGCGACGTCTTCCCAGATTTTGAATTTGACGCTGAGCTGGAATTTGACTTCCAGGTTGTTGACCTCGGGCAGCGAGTCGGGGAAGGCGTCCTGATTCGGCGAAAAGTTGTAGCTGGCCGGCATCATGTAGTTGGAGCGAAACGGCATCAGCACGAAGGCGCCGCGTTGGGAGTCCTTGCGCAGTTCCCAGTAACGGTCCAGGCGCATCGAGCCGAATTCGTCGTCGATGGAACTCAGCGGGAGCAATTCGGGTGCGGTGGCGGGGCGCGTTGGCGGCGGGCTCGGCGTGGAGGCGTCGGGCGTGTTGGCGGCAGAGCGCGTTTCCGGCGCGCCGGGTGTGTTGGGCGCATCGGGCGCAGCAGAACCCGGTGCGTCCGGCGCGGCGGCGGTGCGGCCGGCCAGTGCGTCGTAGCAGGCCAATCGCTGCGGCTCGGCGTCGATGCGGGCGCAGTCTTGCAGAGGATTTTCAGCTCCGGCGGCCCAGGTTTTGCTGATGCCCGCCAACAGGCAGCACAGTGCGGTCATTGATCTCATCGGCGTGGTTCTTCCCTGTTCACCACGCAATCTTGCACGGATTATGTGATCGGCGCGAGTCGCGATGGCCGCTAATGGGCCTTGCGCCTCGACGGGCGGGCATTTGGGCTTGACTGGGGGGGTAACCGCACTATCCTTACGCGCCCAAGCAGCAAGACTGCCCTGCGCGCCCGTGCGGCGATCCCCTCCACCCCAGAGACGGACATGCCTGACTACACGCCATCGGGGCCTCGTGTCCTGCCAAAAACACCGTATTACCTGATCGACCGCTCGCGGTTGCAGCGTAATCTGGATCGCATCGCGCGGCTGCGCGAGCGCTCCGGCGCCAAGGCGTTGCTGGCGCTGAAGTGTTTTGCCACCTGGTCGGTGTTCGATCAGATGCGGCAGTGCATGGATGGCACCACGTCTTCGTCGCTGTTCGAGGTGCGTCTGGGCCGCGAGCGTTTCGGCGGCGAAACGCATGCCTACAGCGTGGCCTGGGCCGATCACGAGATCGACGCGGCGGTGTCGCATGCCGACAAGATCATCTTCAACAGCATCGGGCAGCTCAAGCGTCACGGTGATCGCGCCGCGCACATCGAGCGCGGTCTGCGGCTGAATCCGGGTTTCAGCGCCTCGCATTTCGATCTGGCCGATCCGGCGCGGCCTTTCAGTCGATTGGGCGAGCGCGATGCAGCGGCCATTGAAGCCGTGCTCGATCGCATCAGCGGTTTGATGATTCACAATCAATGCGAAAACGGCGATTTCACGCTGTTCGAGCGGATGCTCGATCAGTTGGAGCAGCGCTTCGGTGGGCTGTTCGAGCAGGTGCAGTGGGTGAGTCTGGGCGGCGGAATCGATTTCACCGCCGACGGCTATCCGCTGGATGAGTTTGCCGAGCGTTTGCGGCGCTTTGCCGAGCGTTACCGCGTGCAGGTGTATCTGGAGCCGGGCGAGGCGGCCATTACCGGCGCGGCCACGCTGGAAGTCACCGTGCTCGATACGCTGTCCAATGATCGCAATCTTGCCATCGTAGACTCCTCCACCGAGGCACATATGCTGGACCTGCTGATCTATCGTCAAAGCGCGCGCATCGAACCGGATGACGGTGAACATCAGTTCATGGTCTGCGGCAATTCGTGTCTGGCGGGCGATGTGTTCGGCACGTTTGGTTTTGCGCAGCCGTTGCAGGTGGGCGACAGGCTGTCGATTCAAAACGCCGCCGGCTACACGATGGTGAAAAAGAATTGGTTCAACGGCGTGCGGATGCCGTCGATTGCAATCCGCGAACTGGATGGATCGATCCGCGTGGTGCGTGAATTCACTTTCGCGGACTACGAGGCCAGTCATTCCTGATCAACCCATGACAGAAGGAGAACACACGGGGAATGAAGAAGAACGTTTTGATCGTTGGCGCCGGCGGCGTATCCCGCGTCGTGGCCCACAAGTGCGCGCAATTCAACGACGTGCTGGGCGACATCCACATCGCTTCGCGCACCCCGGAGAAGGCGCGGCAAATCATTGAGTCCGTGCGCGAGAAAGGCTCGATGCGCGTGCCGGAAGGCAAGCTTCAGGCGCATGCGCTCGATGCGCTCGACGTGGCGGCCACCACGCAGTTGATCCGCGACACGGGCGCGCAGATCGTCATCAACGTCGGTTCGGCGTTCGTGAACATGCCGGTGTTGTCGGCCTGCATCGCAACCGGCGCGGCGTACATCGACACGGCGATATACGAAGACCCGCGCAAGATTTGCGAGACGCCGCCCTGGTATGGCAACTATGAATGGAAACGCCGTGCAGAGTGCGAAGCCGCAGGCGTGACGGCAGTGCTCGGCGCGGGTTTTGATCCGGGCGTGGTCAACGCCTACGCGCGGCTGGCGCTCGATGAGTATCTGGATCGCATCGATTCCATCGACATCGTGGACATCAATGCCGGCAGTCATGGCCGGTATTTCGCCACGAACTTCGATCCTGAGATCAATTTCCGCGAATTCACCGGCCAGGTGTGGTCGTGGCAGAACAGCCAGTGGACCTCCAATCGCATGTTCGAGGTGGGCCGGGAATGGGACCTGCCCGTGGTGGGCAAACAGAAGGCTTACATGACCGGCCACGACGAAATCCATTCGCTCTCGCAGGTGCTGGGCGTGCCCAACGTGCGGTTCTGGATGGGCTTTGGCGAGCACTACATCAATGTCTTTACCGTGCTGAAGAATCTCGGGTTGTTGTCGGAACAACCGATACGCACGGCCGAGGGCCAGGAAGTGGTGCCGCTGAAGGTGGTGAAGGCGGTATTGCCCGATCCGGCGTCGCTGGCGCCCGATTACACGGGCATTACCTGCATCGGCGATCTGATAAAGGGCGAAAAAGACGGCAAGCCGCGCGAGGTGTTCATCTATAATGTCGCCAAACACCAAGAGGCCTTCGCGGAGGTCGGCAGTCAGGGCATTTCCTACACTGCCGGTGTGCCGGCTGCTGCCGCTGCGCTATTGATTGCCACTGGCCAGTGGGATGTGGGCCACATGGCCAACGTCGAGCAGTTGCCGGCGCGTCCTTTTCTCGAACTGCTTGCCCGCATGGGTTTGTCGACATTCGTGCGGGAAGACGGTCGGGATACCGCGTTGACGCCGGGTGTTGGCCCAGCGTTACCGGATTATTGAAGGAGACAGCGAACTTGAAGGGCAGTGAGCACATCGAACGCATCTA
>JAITMN010000031.1 GCA_031277355.1 Nevskiaceae bacterium
CAGAAGCTCACGGGCGCGCCGGTGTATGCGCGCCGCTCGGCCGCCGACGTGCTGCGCACCGGCAAGCTGTCGGCCGAAGACCCGCAGATCAACGCGCCGCTGTCGAAGACGCCGATTCCGAAGGCGACGAACGTGTGGAACGTCAACGACGACGAACTGCTCGGCGTGGGCAGCGTGCGGCTGCGCGCGATGGCAACTCCCGGGCACTCGCCGGGCGGTACGTCGTGGACCTGGGATGCCTGCGAGGGCGATAAATGTCTGCGTATCGTCTACGCCGATGCCCTGTCGCCGGCGTCTGGTCCCGGCTTCAAATTCCGCGCGCCGCTGGCCGGCGGGCAGACCACCGAGCAACTGCTGCGCTCGTCCATCGACCGCATCAGCGGCATGAAATGCGATGTGCTGGTCACCGCGCACCCGGCCGATTCGCACTTTCTGGAGCGCGTGGCGATGCGGCCGGCGAATGATCTGGCCGCCATCAAGGACGAGCAGCAGTGCAAGACTTACGCCGAAGCCGCGCTGCTGCAACTGGACGCGCGCGTGGTGCAGGAGGAGTCAGGCGGGGGAAGGTGAGGCTTCGTCCGACGCGCCATCCAGCGCCTGCATCAGCCGCATCAGGTATTGCAGAAAGCGCTCGCGCTCGTCGGGCGCGAAGTTGTCGAACAGTTGCGTCATCGCCGAGGTCAGACGCGGCAGCAGTTGCTGCACCAGCTTTTCGCCCGCCGGCGTGATCGAGATGATCTGCCGGCGGCGGTCCACTGGATGCGGCGAGCGGCGGATCAGGTCGCGGGCGCAGAGCAGATCGCCGATGCGGGTCAGGTTGGCGGGGGACTGCGCCAGTTGCTTGCACAGTTCGCCCGGCGAGGCGCTGCCGCCCTGCGCGAACAGCAGCATCAGCAGCCGGTATTCGAGGTCGGAGAGCGCTTCGGGGGAGATCAGGCGGTCCAGCCGCGCGACGAGGTCGCGGCCTACCAGCACCAGCACGCGGCACAGCAGCGACTCGTCCACGCGCATCTGCGGGCAGCGGTCGGCGATTCGCTGCGCGGCGTCATGAACCTGAGCGACTTGGGAGTAGGGCATGGCAGAATTTTATGTCTGAACATTTCAGATGTAAAATATCTGCCTAGCCCGCGTCCCGGCTCAGGCGCGGCCGGGTTTCAAAGCCCTTCGGTCAGAATTACCCGGTAATCGCCGGCCTTCAGGCGGTGTTTCATCGCTTCCTGATAAGCCGGGCTGCGGTACCAGTTCTGCGCCGCTTCCATCGTCGGGAATTCGGCGATCACCACGCCTTCCAGCGGCGCGCCTTCCAGCGTTTCCAGTTGCCCGTACAGCGCCAGCGGACGCACCGGATGCCCCTCCAGCGTCGGCGGCACGGCTTCCATGTACTTGGCGAATTCGCCGGTGTCGCGCATCTGTTCGCGCATGAAAATGATGTAGGCGGCCATGTGATTTCTCCGTGCGATGAAGCGATGTTAGCGAGTGAGCTTCTTGTACGCGATGCGATGCGGCTGCGCGGCATCTCCGCCATGCCGCCGCTCGAAGTCTGCCGCGTACTCCTGATAGTTGCCCTCGAAGTACACCACCTGCGAGTCGCCCTCGAAGGCCAGGATATGCGTGGCGATGCGGTCGAGGAACCAGCGATCATGCGAGATCACCACCGCGCAGCCCGGGAAGGCCAGCAGTGCTTCTTCCAATGCGCGCAGTGTTTCGATATCCAGATCATTCGTGGGCTCGTCGAGCAGCAACACATTGCCGCCGGACTTCAACACCTTCGCCAGATGCACGCGATTGCGCTCGCCGCCGGATAGCTCACCGATCAACTGCTGTTGCTGCGTGCCCTTGAAGTTGAAGCGGCCCACATAACCGCGCGAGGAAGTCTCGTAGTTGCCTACCTTGAGCAGGTCGAGGCCGCCGGAGATTTCCTGCCACACGCTGTTCTTGTCGTTCAACTGCTGGCGCGATTGATCCACATAGGCCAGCTTCACGGAAGGACCGACGCGAATCTCGCCGCTATCGGGTTTTTCCTGCCCGGTGAGCATGCGAAACAGCGTGGTCTTGCCCGCGCCGTTGGGACCGATGATGCCGACGATGCCGCCCTTGGGCAGACTGAAACTAAGGTTGTCGATCAGCAGCCGGTCGCCGAAACCCTTGGTGAGATTCTTTACTTCGATCACCACATCACCGAGCCGCTCGCCCGGCGGGATGTAGATTTCGTTCGTCTCATTGCGCTTTTGAAATTCCTGCGAGGAGAGTTCTTCAAAGCGTTGCAGTCGCGCCTTGCTCTTGGCCTGTCGCGCCTTGGGATTGGAGCGCACCCACTCCAATTCCTTCTCCAGCATTTTCTTCAAGCCTTCCTGCTGGCGTTCTTCCTGCTCAAGCCGCTGCTCTTTCTGCTCCAGCCACGAGGAATAGTTGCCCTGCCACGGAATGCCGTGACCGCGATCCAGTTCCAGAATCCACTCGGCTACATTGTCCAGGAAGTAGCGATCATGCGTTACCGCAATCACGGTGCTGGGATATTCCTCCAGATAACGCTCCAGCCACGCCACGGATTCGGCATCCAGATGGTTCGTGGGTTCATCCAATAACAACATATCCGGCGCCGACAGCAGCAACTGACACAGCGCCACGCGACGCTTCTCGCCGCCGGAGAGCTTGCCGATCACCGCATCCCACTCCGGCAGACGCAGCGCGTCGGCGGCGATGTCGAGCTTGCGTTCCAGTTCCCAGCCGCCGGCGGCATCGATCGCATCCTGCAACTTCGCCTGCTCTTCCAGCAGCGCGTTCATCTCATCATCCGACATCGGTTCGGCGAATTGGTCGCTGATCTCATTGAAGCGGGCAAGCTGCTTGAAGGCATCGCCCAGACCCTGCATCACCGCCTGACGCACCGTGGCCTTGTCGTCGAGTTGTGGTTCCTGCGGCAGATAGCCCACGCGGATGCCGCTTTGCGCGCGCGCCTCGCCGTCGAAGGATTTGTCCACACCGGCCATGATGCGCAGCAGGGTGGATTTTCCGGAGCCGTTCAGACCCAGCACGCCGATCTTCGCGCCGGGGAAAAAGGAAAGGGAAATGTCGCGAAGGATCACCCGCTTCGGCGGGACCACCTTCGAGACGCGATTCATCGTGTAAATGTATTGAGCCATCGCCGGATTATCCGCGATAGGTCGGCCTGGGGGCCAGAGGGCGTGCTAGTCTGCGCGGTCTTGAGCAGCGCCGAACCTCTCCGCCGCGCCGATCGCCGGGTTCTCGTCATCGCCGACGAGTCCACGGCGCGCTATGGATTTCCCGATGGTCATCCCTTTGGAGCCGACCGGCAGGGCGAGTTCCTGCGCGAGTTTCGCCGCCGTGGTCTCAACACCCGCGTGCGGCTGGAATCATCGCGTGCGGCGACGAACGCCGAATTGTGCGCCTTCCATGATCCGGCCTATGTAGACCGCGTGCAGCGTCTGTCGCTGCAAGGGCGCGGCATGCTCGATGGCGGCGATACGCCTGCGTTCATCGGCTGCTTCGACGCCGCCGCAAGCGTGGTCGGCGCAACGCTCACCGCCGCCGAAGCGCTGATGAATGGCTCGGCCGAACGCGCGCTGGTGCCGATTGCCGGCCTGCATCACGCTTCGCGTCAGGGCGCGGCGGGGTTCTGCGTGTTCAACGACATCGGCGTGCTGTTCGAGAAATTGCTGGGCGAGGGCGGCCTCACGCGCGTGGGCTATGTGGACATCGACGCGCATCACGGCGATGGCGTGTACTACGGCTTCGAGACCGACCCGCGCGTGGTGTTCGCCGATCTGCACGAAGATGGCCGCTATCTGTATCCGGGCACGGGTCACGCGGGGGAGCAGGGCGCGGACGCTGCGCTGGGCACGAAGCTGAACATCCCGCTGCAACCCGGCGCCGATGACGCGCAGTTCGCCGCGCGCTGGCCGCGAGTGCTGGCGCATCTGCGGCGGCACAAGCCCGAATTGATCGTGCTGCAATGTGGAACCGACAGCATCGCCGGCGACCCGATCACGCACCTGCGGCTGTCGGAGGCCAGTCACGCCCGCGCCGCCCGCGATCTGTGCGCGCTGGCCGATGTGCTGGGGCATGGGCGCGTGCTGGCGCTGGGCGGCGGCGGCTACCACCGGGGCAATCTGGCGCGCGGCTGGTGCGCCGTGGCCGAAGCATTGCTGCACTGCTGAGCCGGGGGTCTTTTCGGGTACCATAGCGAGTCATTTTTCTGGAATGAACGCGCATGTTTTCTGAATCGATGACGATTGGCCGTTTCGACCCCGACCTGGCGCAGGCGATTACCGCAGAGCGGCAGCGCCAGGAAGATCACATTGAACTGATTGCCTCCGAGAATTACGTCAGTCCGCGTGTGCTTGAAGCGCAGGGTTCGGTGCTGACGAACAAGTACGCCGAAGGCTATCCGGGCAAGCGCTACTACGGTGGTTGCGAGAACGTCGATGTGGTGGAGCAATTGGCCATCGACCGCGTGAAGCGGCTGTTCGGCGCGGACTACGCCAACGTGCAGCCGCATGCCGGTTCGCAGGCCAATGCCGCAGCTTACATGGCGCTGATCGAGCCGGGCGACACGATGCTGGGCATGAGCCTGGATCACGGCGGGCACCTCACGCATGGCGCGAAGGTGAATTTCTCCGGCAAGCTGTATCGCGCCGTGCAATACGGGCTCAACAACGATGGCCGCATCGACTACGACGAAGTCGAGCGCATCGCGGTGACGGAGAAGCCCCGGATGATCGTCGCGGGTTTTTCCGCGTACTCGCGTCAACTGGATTTTCCGCGTTTTCGCCGCATCGCCGATCTGGTGGGCGCGTATCTGGTGGTGGATATGGCGCATGTGGCCGGCCTCGTCGCCACCGGGCTTTACCCCAATCCGATTCCCTTCGCCGACGTCGTGACCAGCACCACGCACAAGACGCTGCGTGGGCCGCGCGGCGGTCTGATTCTGGCGCGCGCCAACGATGCGATCACGCGCAAGCTGAACTCCGTGGTGTTCCCCGGCATGCAGGGCGGGCCGTTGATGCACGCGATTGCGGGCAAGGCGGTGGCGTTTCAGGAAGCGCTGCAACCGGAGTTTCGCGACTATCAGGTGCAGGTGCTCGCCAATGCGCGCGCGATGGCCACGGCGTTTCAGCGGCGTGGTTACAAGATCGTTTCCGGCGGCACCGACAATCATCTGTTCCTGCTTGATCTGTCGGGCCGCGACATCACGGGCAAGGACGCCGACGCCGCGTTGGGGCAGGCGCACATCACCGTGAACAAGAACGCGGTGCCGGGCGACCGGCGGCCGCCAATGGTGACCAGCGGTTTGCGGCTGGGCACGCCGGCCAGCACCACGCGCGGTTTCCGCGAAGCGGAGATGATTCAGGTGGCCGGCTGGATTGCCGACATTCTGGATGCCGGGTTGTCCGAAGCCGCTGTAACGAAAGTGCGCGCGCAGGTGGCCGACTTGTGCAAGAGGTTCCCGGTCTACGGCTGAACATCGGTTGCCTTGAGGAGGCGGTTGCGTGCATTGCCCCTTCTGTGCACACGAGGAAACGAAGGTAACGGATTCGCGTCTGGCTGGCGGCGGCGCGCAGATTCGCCGGCGGCGCGAATGTCTGTCGTGCGGCGAGCGCTTCACCACCTTCGAGAGCGCGGAACTGGTGATGCCGTTGGTGGTGAAGTCGGACCAGAGCCGCGAACCCTTCGATGTGGCGAAGTTGCGTGCGGGCATGGAGCGCGCGCTGCAAAAGCGTCCGGTGTCGAGCGAGGCGCTGGAAGAGGCGGTGGGCCGCATCTGTCACAAGCTGCGCAGCATGGGCGAACGGGAAGTGCCTTCGCGGGCGTTGGGCGAACTGGTGATGGATCAATTGCATCAACTCGACGAAGTGGCCTATGTGCGCTTTGCATCGGTGTATCGCAGCTTTCAGGATGTGGAGGCGTTTCAGCGCGAAGTGGAGCAGTTGCATCGCCGACGCCGCAAGACGCCGAGCCGCGATCAATTGTCGCTGCTGCCGGGTGGCGTGCAGGATGGCGATGACGTGGAGCGCAGGAAGTGAGTGATAGCGAATCGGCGGTGCAGTCGTCGCAGTTGCCGCAGTGGAGTGAGGCCGACAATCTTGCGATGTCGCGGGCGCTGGAATTGGCGCAGCGGGGGCTGTTTACCACCGATCCCAATCCGCGCGTGGGCTGCGTGCTGGTGCGCGAAGGGCAGATCGTCGGTGAGGGTTGGCATCGGGAGGCGGGCGGTCCGCATGCCGAAGCGCATGCGCTGGCGCAGGCCGGTGAGCGTGCGCGCGGCGCAACGGCGTATGTGACGCTGGAGCCTTGCGATCATCAGGGCCGCACGCCGCCGTGCAGTGTGGCGTTGTTGAACGCGGGTGTGGCCGAAGTGGTGTGCGCGGTCGAAGACCCTGATCTGCGCGTTCACGGCGGCAATGCGCGGCTTGCTGCACAGGGCGTGCGCGTGCGCACGGGATTGATGCGCGAGCAGGCCGAAGCGTTGAATGTGGGCTTTTTCAAGCGTTTTCGGCAGGGTCTGCCCTTCGTGCGCGTGAAGCTGGCGATGAGTCTGGATGGCCACACCGCGCTGGCCAATGGCGAGAGCCGATGGATCACCAGCAGCGCCGCGCGCAAGGATGCGCAGCGTTTCCGTGCGCGCAGTTCAGCCATTCTCACCGGCATCGGCACCGTGCTGGCCGATGATCCGGCGATGAATGTGCGCTTGCAGGAGTCGGATCGTCAGCCGCTGCGGGTGATACTCGACAGCGATCTGCGCACGCCGCCGAATTCGCGCATCGTGGATCGTGATGGCAAGGTGTTGATCATCGGCACGCGCGACGATGCGGCGCGGCGCGCGGCATTGTTGGAGCGATGCAACGCGGACGTCAGCGTCGAAGTGTTGATATTGCCTGCGGTGGAGGAGGGGCCGGCGCTGCGTGAAGTGCTGGCGCTGCTGGCCGCACGCGGCGTGAATGAGTTGTGGGTGGAGGCGGGCGCGAAGCTGGCCGGTGCGTTCGTTGCGCAAGGGTTGGTGGATGAATTGATCGTCTACGTCGCGCCATCGTTGTTGGGCAGCGGCGCACGCGGCCTGCTCGACCTGCCCGCATTGCAGAGTCTGGATCAGCGCATACGCCTGCGTTTCACCGACATGCAGAGGATTGGCGATGACCTTCGATTGACGCTGACGAGCGCGCCCCAGGAGTCTTGATGTTCACCGGCATCGTTCAGGCAGTGGGACGCATCGCGCAATGCGAATCGCGCGGCGGAGACATGCGTCTGCGCGTGGACGTGGGACCGCTGGCGCAGCGCATCGATGCGACGCGGCTTGCCATCGGCGAGAGTGTGGCGATCAACGGCGCTTGCCTGACGGTGGTGCAAGGGACCGGATCGCTGCTCGACTTCGACGTTTCGCGCGAGACATTGCGACTGACCACATTGCACGCGCTCACAGCGGGCGCGCGCGTGAATCTGGAAGCCGCGCTGCGCATGGGCGATCCGCTGGGCGGGCATCTGATGTCCGGCCATGTGGATGGCCTCGCGCGCGTGGTGTCGATGCACCCCGACGCGCGCAGCCTGCGCGTGCGCATCGCCGTGCCGGGTGATCTGGCCTGCTTCATCGCGACGAAGGGCTCGGTGGCGCTGGATGGCGTCAGCCTGACGGTAAACGAGGTGGAGGGCGTGGAATTCGGCATCAACCTGATCCCGCACACCATCGAGGCCACCACCTTCGATGAACTTTCGCCGGGCCGCGAGCTGAATATCGAGGTGGACAGGCTGGCGCGGTATGCGCAGCGGCTGCTGTTACAATCGCCGCCATGACCCCCGGACCCCGCCTGGTTGAATCCGCCCCGCCCGCCTTCGACCGCATCGAAGACATCCTCGCCGACATCGCCGCCGGCCGCATGGTGGTGATCGTCGATGACGAAGACCGCGAGAACGAGGGCGATCTGGTGATGGCCGCAAGCCTCGTGCGCCCCGAAGACATCAACTTCATGGCGCGCTTCGGGCGCGGGCTGATCTGCCTCACGCTGACGCGCGAGCGATGCGCGCAACTGCGCCTGCCGCTGATGGTCAGCGACACCGACCGCGAGCGGCGCACGAACTTCACGGTGTCGATCGAGGCGGCCGAAGGCATCACCACCGGCATCTCGGCCTACGACCGCGCGCATACGGTGCGTGCGGCGGTGGCGTCGAATGCGCGTCCGGAAGACCTGCGTCAACCTGGCCACATCTTCCCGGTGATGTCGCAGCCCGGCGGTGTGCTCACGCGCGCCGGGCACACGGAGGCCGGTTGCGATCTGGCGCGTCTGGCCGGTTTGGAGCCTTCGTCCGTGATCGTGGAGATCATGAACGACGATGGCACGATGGCACGACGTCCGCAGTTGGAAGCCTTCGCGAAGTTTCACGGTTTGCGCATTGGCACGATCCGCGATCTGATCCGCTACCGGCTGCGCAATGAACGCAGCGTGGAGCGCATCGCCGAGCGCGACGTCAGCACGGCGCATGGCGATTTTCGTTTGTATTGTTATGAGGATCACGTTCACCGCGATCTGCATCTGGCGCTGGTGAAGGGCACGCTCAACAACGCCGCGCTGCCGCTGGTGCGCGTGCATGTGGCTGATACGTTGCGCGATCTGCTGGGCGTCAACGGCTGTGTTGCCAGCGGTGCGCGAGCGTGGACCTTGCAGGCGGCGATGCAGCGCGTGGCCTCAGAATCCAGCGGCGTTGTTGTGATTCTGCGCGAGCCGGAATCTCCGCGACGATTGGCCGATGCGGTGCAGGGACTGCAAACATCAGCGCCCGCCGCGCCGGAAGCCGAGCAATCGGTGCTGCGCACCTACGGCATCGGTGCGCAGATATTGAAAGACTTGGGCGTGCGCCGCATGCGTGTGTTGTCCGCGCCGAAACAAATTCACGGCATCTCGGCCTTCGATCTGGAAGTCACCGAGTACGTGGATCAGGCTCCATAGACTCATGCCGAACTATCGCATCATCGACGGCGCGCAATCCTTGCAGCACCGTGAGAGCAAGGCTGGCGACGCGGCCAGCGATCTGCGCGTTGCAGTGGTGGCTGCACGCTTCAATGCCGACATCGTGGACGCCATGCTCGATGGCGCACTGGCCGCGTGGCAGCGTCAGGGCGGTGCGGCGCAAGACCTCACCATCGTGCGTGCGCCGGGCGCATTTGAATTGCCGCTGCTGGCGCGCGCCCTTGCCAACACCGGGCTTTACGACGCCATCGTTGCGCTGGGCTGCGTGATTCGCGGCGACACCGCGCACTTTGATTTCGTCGCGGGCGAGGCCGCGCGTGGCATCGCGCAGGCCGCGTATGACACCGGCGTGCCGGTGGCCTTCGGCGTGCTGACTACGGAGAATGTGGAGCAGGCGCTGGAACGTGCGCAACCGGCTCGAATGGACAAGGGCGGCGAAGCGCTGGAAGCGGCCATCGAGATGGCGTTGGCGCTGCGCGAGATCGCGCGGTCGTGAGCAATTCGTCGCGTGTGTCGAAGCCGCGAGTGCCGCGGCTCAGTGCGCAGCGCGCGGTGGCGCGCAAGCTGGCGTTGCAGGGGCTGTATCGCTGGCAGTTGAATCGCTGCCCGTGGCAAGACCTGATGCAGGACTTCGACGCCGCCGAAGATGCGCCCAAGGCCGACCGCGAATTCTTCGGCGCACTGGTGCGCGGCATCGTCGAGAACGAAGCGCAGGGGGATGAATTGCTCACCGCCTGGTGTGATCGCAAGGCGAGCGAGCTTGATCCGATCGAGCGTGCGGTGCTGTTGATCGGCGTGCAGGAATTGCGCGCGCATCCGGAAACGCCGTGGCGTGTGGCGGTGAGCGAAGCGGTGTCGCTGGCAAAACGCTTCGGTGCCACCGACGGCCACAAGTTCGTCAATGCCGTGCTCGACCGCGCCGCGCGGGAGCTTCGTCCGCACGAGCATTGAGGGATCATGGGCGAGTTCGAGCTGATCGACCGCTATTTTCGCCCGCTGCAACGCTCCGGCGATCAGG
>JAITMN010000046.1 GCA_031277355.1 Nevskiaceae bacterium
GCCACCACCGCCACATCGTCTTCGATACGAATACCGATGTTCCAAAACCGTTTCGGCACGCCGCGCGAGCGTTCCGGAATGTAGATGCCCGGCTCCACCGTCATCACCATGCCCGGCTCCAACACGCGCCACTGATCGCCCACTTTGTAGTCGCCCACATCATGCACGTCCATGCCGAGCCAATGCCCCGTGCGATGCATGTAGAACTTGCGATAAGCCTCCTCGCGGATCAGCTTCGACACGCGCCCTTTCAGCAACCCCAGCCGCACCAGCCCCTGCGTGATGGCGTGAACCGCCGCTTCATGCGGCTCATTCCAGTGATTGCCGGGCTGCACCTTCGCCATCGCCGCCCGCTGCGCTTCCAGCACCACCTCATACACCGCGCGCTGCGTGGGCGTGAACTGCCCATTCACCGGCCAGGTGCGGGTGATGTCTGACGCATACATCCGATACTCGCAGCCGGCGTCCACCAGCAGCAGATCGCCATCGCGCAGCACCGCGTCGTTCTCGCGATAGTGCAGGATGCAGGAATTGGCGCCGCCGCCGCAGATCGGCTCATAAGAAGTGCCCGCGCCGTGCATGTGAAACTCATGCAGCAGTTCGGCGGCAATCTGCCCCTCGTTGCGCCCCGGCTGCGTGAAGCGCATCGCCCGCACATGCGCCCGCGCCGCGATGCCGCCCGCCTGCCGCATCAGCGACAACTCCTCGCGGCTCTTGTACAAGCGCATGTCGTGGAGCACATGATCCAGCGCCACCATCTCCTGCGGCGGATGCCGGCCATTGCGCGCCTGATTGCGCAGCCGCGCCAGCCACCCCAGCACGCGCTGATCAAACTCAGGATGCGTGCCCATCGCGTAGTACACGCGCTCGCGGTTTTCCAGCAGCCCCGGCAAAATCTCGTCGATATCGGTGATCGGAAACGCATCGTCCGCGCCATGGCGCTCCACTGCGCCCGCCGGACCCGCGCGCCGCCCCTCCCAGGTCTCGCGCAGCGGATCACGGTCGCGCACGAACAGCACATACTCGGCCGCCGCGCGCCCCGGCACGAGCACCGCCACGGATTCAGGTTCACCAAAACCCGTAAGGTAGTGAAAGTCGCTGTCCTGCCGATACGGATACTCCACATCGTTGTTGCGGATGCGAACCGGACCGGCGGGAATGATCGCAATACCGCCCCGCCCCATCATCCGCATCAGCACGCGGCGACGGCGCTCGAACTCCGAGCGCGGCGCGCGGCCCGTCTTCGGCCCGCCCCGGCGAACCGGCATCCCTTTTTTCACTTTCAATGCAGCACTTCCCCTGATTCCACCGGCGGTTCACGCAGCGGCGTCAACTGCTCATAGACCAATTGCACGCCCACGCGCACGAACTCCACCAGTTCGGCGTACGCCTGTTCGTTCTGTTCCTCATCTTCATCCGGGTCCACATCCACCTGCGTGATGTGCGTGAAGTCGCGCACCACCTCGGCCGCATCGCCCTGCAATGCGCTGGCCTCGGGCCGCGCGCCGCTGCCCAGACCATAGAGAAAGCCCTGACACCATTCCCCGAGCGCCGCCGTGCGATCGCTGATCGACGCATCATCCGGCGGCAACAGCGGCGCAAAGCTCAGCATGTGTTCGCCCAGCGACCCGCAGGTGGATTCAAAAATCGCGCGCAAGTGCATGGCGGCGGTGGCTTCGGCCCGCCCGTCCGGCAGAATCTGCCCGAGCCAATCGGCCAGCGAACATTCGCTGGTGCACAGCGCGCCCACCAACGTGCCATGCGCTTCGGCGGCGTCGGTCAGTGCATGCAACTGCACGAGAACCCGTTGCAGGTCGTCGAATGTCAATGAATCATCGGACATCGCGCGGCTGATTATGCCTGAACCCAGGCGCGGCGATTGACCGCCTCCCGGCGGATGAGGGAGTATTCGTTGCAATGATGGACAAGAACACGGTCTTCGCAGTCGACAACGAACTGCGCCGCCTGGAACAGCGCCTCGACGACCTGCTGAGCCTCGTGCAGCAATTGCAGGAAGAAAACCGCGCGCTGCGCAACCGGCAGGACAGCCTCTCCACCGAGCGCGCCACGCTGCTGCAAAAGAACGAGCAGGTGCGCGGTCACGTCGAGGGCATCATCGGCAGGCTGCGCACGATGGAGTCCGGCACATGAGCGAGCCCACGGCCACACCGGTTTCCATTCACATCCTCGGCAAAGAATTCCTGATCGCCTGTCTGCCGGAGGAACGCGCCGCGCTGGCGCAGTCGGCCGAATTGCTGAACGCGCGGCTGCGCGAAATCCGCAAGGCCAGCAATGTGGTGGGCCTCGACCGCATGATGGTGATGGCCGCGCTGAACATGGCCAACGATCTGGGCCGGCTGCAAGCCCGCGAGCAGGCGCTGGAGACTCAGGTCAGCACCCGAGTCCGCCAGATGTGCGAACGGGTCGAAAAGACCGTCGCGCAGGGCAGGCAGCTCGAACTGTAGTACAGTGCAACTGCGCCGCCTGCGGTGTTCGACAAGCAGTTCGGGTTACCTCGGACCCTATTTGAAACACCCAGGGGTGAAGCTTTCGACAGCATTGTGCATGTCCGCCCTGAGCGGGAAGCCTTACCTGCCGTCAGCCCGCCCCACCTGTTGCTCCGGTTCGAGAGCAACGACCTGCACCGGCACAGGCGGGTGGCGCCTTCTTTCTCACCGCCGCGAATGGGCTCGCGGCGGTTCTTCCTGAAAGCGCGATGACTGAACCCACCGCCGCCACTGACGCCGACGCCGCCAATCGCCGCGCACTGCGCCGCGAACTGCGCGCACGCCGTCGCGCGATCACGGGTCGCGCGCGCGCACTGGCTTCGCATCGCGTGGCGCGGCTGATCGAAAACTCCGGCCTGCTCAAGCACGACGCGCGCCTCGGGCTGTTCCTTTCAAGCGATGAAGAGATCGACACCGCGCCATTGCTGGCGCTGGCGCAAGCGCGCGGCTGCCGCCTGTATCTGCCGCGCATCACCTCCACGCGCGATGCGCGGATGCGCTTCATCGCGTTTCAAACCGGCGATGCGCTGCGTGAAGGCCCTTGGGGCATGATCGAACCGGCCAGCGGCACGCCGATCAACCCGCGCGCCCTCGACGTGGTGTTCCTGCCGCTGGTGGGCTTCGATGACGCCGGACACCGCATCGGCATGGGCAAGGGCTTCTACGACCGCCACTTCGCGCATCGGCGCGAACCCTCGCAACTGCGGCGTCCGTTGCTGGTGGGCATGGCGTATCAAGTGCAGCGCATGAGCGCTCTGCCGCATGCTCCGCATGACGTACCGCTGGATGCAATCGTGACTGAATTCTCATTTCTGAGGTTTCGACGGGAGAGGCGATGAACCACTGGCTGCTGAAAACCGAACCCTCGGTCTTTGGAATCGACGACCTGGAACGCTCGCCCAACCGCACGACGAGTTGGGAAGGCGTGCGCAACTACCAGGCGCGCAACATGCTCCGCGACGACATGCGCAAGGGCGACCTGGCGTTCTTCTATCACTCCTCATGCGCCGAACCGGGCATCGTCGCGATCGCGCAGATCATCCGCGCCGGCTATCCCGACGCATCGGCGTGGAACCCCCGCAGCCCCTACTACGATGCGAAAAGCCTTGAAAACAAGCCTCTTTGGTACACCGTGGACGTGCAACTGAAGCAGCGCCTCAAGCAACCGATACCACTGACGCAACTGCGCGAGCATGCCGATGATGAACTTGCCGAGCTATGGCTGCTGCGCAAGGGCAACCGTCTGTCGGTGATGCCGGTGAGTGAACAACACTGGCGCTTCATCCTCTCGCTGACCTCATCAGACCCCATCACCAAGACCGGCGCACGCGCTCGACCCTGATCCGCATCCCATCTCGATGCGTTGCTCGCCAAAAAATTTTGCTTACACGCTTACTTGTTTTTTGGCAACGCCTGTATATACTCGGTCCCCGGACTAACCTGTAACTGGAGAACTCTCATGGCGAAAGCCAAGAAGAAAGCAAAGAAGGCCAAGAAAAAGGCCGCCAAGAAGAAGTAACTCGACGGTGACCGGCGAGTAGGATGAAAGTCCCTCTCGCCGGTTCACTGAAAAGCTACTTTACCGACTGTGCCCGCGAAAGCGGGCACAGTCATTTTCGGGAACCGTGAAACGCGCAACCACGGAAGGTCAGATGGATCAGCAACAAAAAAAACTGCGTGTCGCCGCAGCAGCAATGGAATTTCTCAGCGATGGCATGGTGCTTGGCGTCGGCACCGGCTCCACCGTCAACGCATTGCTCGACCACATCGGTCAGCCTGAAAACAATTGGGCGAAGCGATTGCATGGCGCGGTGTCGAGCTCGGAGCAATCCACCCGCCGCCTGCGCGAGTTGGGCGTGCCGCTGATCGATCTGAACGACATCGATCAACTCGATCTCTATATAGATGGCGCCGACGAAGCCAACGACCGGCTGGAGTTGGTGAAGGGCGGCGGCGGCGCGCTGACCCGCGAGAAGATCATCGCCGCGACCGCAACGCGATTCGTTTGCATCATCGACGAGAGCAAGCTCGTGCCAAGACTGGGCGCGTTCCCGTTGCCGGTGGAAGTGATCCCGATGGCGCGGCATCAGGTGGCCCAGCGCATCGCGCAATGGGGCGGGCATCCCGTTCATCGCGCGGGGTTCGTCACCGACAACGGCAATCACATCCTCGACGTACACGGCCTTGCCATCGACGAGCCCGCCGAACTGGAAGGCGAACTGAATCAGATCGCCGGCGTCGTCACCGTGGGTCTGTTCGCGCGCCGCCCCGCCGACCTGATGCTCGTGGGCACGGATTCGGGTGTGCGGCGGCTGCAAAGGCTGGCCTGATGCGAAGCGGGAGCCTCGATTTTCGCGCTCCCGCCCGCCCCGAACCGCCGTCGGGCACGGGTTCCTTGCTCATCGCCCGCTGCTGCTGCTAGGCTTTCCCCATGCGCAACCTGCGGCAAAGCATCGCGACAGCCCCTTTCGGCGGCGAGCTGCCGGCTGCGCGCCTGCACCTGCGTCGCCCGACGCACTGACTTCACTTCAATGCGCCTTCGCGCGCATCATTCCCCGATTATTTGCTGTTCCTGCCGCCCCCGGCGCTGACGCCCATGCGATCTGCCGGCGGTAAAGGCAGTTGGAGACGACGATGTTGAATGACCCCTCAAAGAAGTACCGCCCTCATGGCATCGAGCCCTACACGGATCGCCGCTGGCCCAACGCGCACCTGACCGCGCCGCCGCAGTGGTGCAGCGTGGACCTGCGCGACGGCAATCAGGCGTTGATCGAACCGATGGACGCCGAGCGCAAGCACCGCATGTTCAAGCTGCTGCTGGCCACCGGCTTCAAGCAGATCGAAGTGGGCTTCCCCTCCGCCTCGCAGACCGACTACGACTTCCTGCGCGAAGTGATCGACCAGAATCTCGTGCCCGACGACGTGGCGCTGCAAGTGCTGGCCCCGGCGCGGCCGGAGTTCATCCGCCGCACCTTCGAGTCATTGAAGGGCGCCAAGCGCGCGATCTTTCATTACTACAACGCCACCGCGCCGATCTTCCGCCGCCTCGTGTTCCGGCAGGACAAGGCCGCCACGATCAAGCTTGCCGTGGATGCCGCGCGGTTGATCCGCGAGTGCGCCGAAGCGCAGCCGGAAACGCAGTGGAGCTTCGAGTATTCGCCGGAAGCCTTCTCCTACACCGAGCAGGACTTCGCGCTTGAAATCTGCGAAGCGGTGATGGATGTGTTCGAGCCCACGCCCGAACGGCCGCTGATCCTGAACCTGCCCGGCACCGTCGAAGTGGCGATGCCGAACATCTATGCCGATCAGATCGAATGGTTCTGCCGGCACATGAAGCGCCGCGACTGCGCGCTGATCAGCCTGCATCCGCACAACGACCGTGGCACCGGCGTCGCTGCCGCCGAGTTGGCGTTGCTGGCGGGCGCGGATCGTGTGGAAGGCACGCTGTTCGGCAATGGCGAGCGCACCGGCAACGTGGACATCGTCACGCTGGCGCTGAATTTGTATACGCAGGGTATCGACCCGAAGCTCGACTTCTCGAACATCAACGAAGCTGCGCGACTGGTGGAGTATTGCAATCAGTTGCCGATTCACCCGCGTCATCCCTATGTGGGCGATCTGGTGTTCACCGCGTTCTCCGGCTCGCATCAGGATGCGATCCGCAAGGGCTTCGCCGATCGCGGCGAGAATGGGCTGTGGGAAGTGCCCTACTTGCCCATCGACCCGCGCGATCTGGGCCGCACGTATGAGTCGGTGATTCGCGTGAACAGCCAGTCGGGCAAGGGTGGTGTTACGTACTTGCTGGAACAGGAGTATGGCCTGTCGCTGCCGCGCCGCTTGCAGATCGAGTTCAGCCC
>JAITMN010000082.1 GCA_031277355.1 Nevskiaceae bacterium
AAGCATCTGCCCAAGGCGGCGGGCGATCCGTTGTCGGTGTTCCTGACCACTTGGCATCAGTTGCCGGAAGTTCGGCAGAGCAACATCGCCTGGGACGATCTGTTCGCGCTGCGCACGGCAGTGCAGAAGGAGTTGGAACGGCTGCGCGATGCGGGCGTGATCGGCGCGCCGCTGGAAGCCGAAGTGGAGGTGTACGCGCTGCCGGAACGTGCGCGTGTTTATGCCGCCGTAGGCGATGAACTGCGCTTCCTGACGATCACTTCGGCTGCGCGTGTACATGAAGTGGCCTCGCGGCCCGCCGATACCGTGCCCGCCGAAACGGGCGGTGCGGCAATTCCCGGTGTGTGGCTGTCGGTGCGGCGCAGCGATGGCGTGAAGTGCATACGCTGCTGGCATCTGCGGCCGGACATCGGCAGCGATCCGGCGCACCCGGAAGTTTGCGGTCGCTGTGCCGGAAACGTCAGCGGACGGCCTGAGGCGCGCGAGCATGTCTGAGCCATTGGTGTCGGCGCGCGATTCGGGCTGGCGGTTCCTGCCGTTGACGGTGGTGCTTTTGGTGTTGGATCAGCTATCGAAGGCGTGGATCACCGGACGCTTGGCGTTGCACGAATCCATCACGCTGCTGCCGGTGCTCGACATCGTGCGTGCGCACAACACCGGCGCGGCGTGGAGCTTTCTCGCCAACGCGGGTGGTTGGCAGCGCTGGTTCTTTACACTGCTGGCAGTGGCCGTCAGCGGCGGCATTTTGTATTGGCTGCGAAAGCTCGATGGACGCCGAATGGTGCTGCAATCGCTGGGTTTGTCGCTGGTGCTGGCCGGTGCGTTGGGCAATGTGATCGACCGCGTGCGGCTGGGTTATGTGGTGGACTTCGTCGGCGTGCATTGGAAAGACGCCTGGTTCCCCGCCTTCAACGTCGCCGACAGCGGCATCACGATTGGCGTGGGTTTCCTGCTGCTCGACGCCCTGCTCGACAGCCGCAGGAAAAAGGCCGCCGCATGAAAATCATGCTGGCTTCGCCACGCGGTTTCTGCGCCGGTGTGGACCGGGCCATCGACATCGTCGAGCGCGCCATCGAACTGTTCGGTGCGCCGATTCATGTGCGGCATGAGGTGGTGCACAACCGTCATGTGGTGGAGCGCCTGCGCGCGATGGGCGCGGTGTTCGTTGAGGAACTGGACGAAATTCCCGCAGGCGCAACGGTGATCTTCTCCGCACATGGCGTGTCGAGCGCGGTGGAGCAGGAGGCGCGGCAGCGCGGCTTTCAGGTATTCGACGCCACCTGTCCGCTGGTGACGAAGGTGCATCTGGAAGTGTCGCGCTATGCGCGTGAGGCGCGCGATGTGGTGCTGATCGGTCATGCGGGGCATCCTGAAGTGGAAGGCACGATGGGGCGCTTCGATACCAGTCAGGGTGGCGCGATTCATCTGGTCGAGAATGTGGATGATGTGCAGCGTCTGGTGGTGAAGCGGCCCGAAGCGTTGGCCTTCGTCACGCAGACGACGCTGTCGGTGGATGACACGCAGGCCATTGTCGATGCGCTGCGCGTGCGTTTCCCCGCACTGCAAGCGCCACGCATCGAGGATATCTGCTACGCCACGCAGAACCGGCAAGACGCAGTGAAGCGCCTGTTGGAGCACTGCGACGTGCTGGTCGTCGTCGGTTCGGTGACCAGTTCAAACTCCAACCGATTGCGCGAACTGGCCGAGCGCGCGGGCATTGCCGGGTATCTGGTCGATGGACGCGAGAACCTGCAACGTCAGTGGTTTGACGGCTGCGAGGTTGTTGGCGTTACCGCCGGCGCGTCAGCGCCGGAAGTGCTCGTGCAGCAGGTGGTGCAGCAGTTGCGCGAATGGGGTGGCGCTGCGCCGCAAGAGGTTTTGGGGCGCAGCGAAAACATCGTGTTCAGTTTGCCGAAGCGGTTGCGCTGATTATCTTCAGTTGGCCGAACAGGGCGTTGGATTCCACCCCGCACCGTTGGGGATTTTCTTGAAGTTCGCGCTGGTGATGTAGGGGCGGGTCATGTACTTGGGGTCCGTCACTTCCTGCGTGATCACGAGCCACGAATCGCCGTTCGGCGCGGCGAAGCGGTCGTAGTATTCGGTGAGCACCGTCTCCTCGCTGTAGGGCACGCCGTTCTTGCGCAGATAGCCGGGCTTGAGCCGTGTGGTGACCACCTTCAACGAACCGCCCGTGCCCGGCTCGGATCGCACGGCGGGCCGCTGCCATTGGGCGCGCGACAGGCCCTGCCACGACAGCGGCGGCTGCGCATCCACCGCGCCGAATTCCAGCCGCCGCGTCTGCGTGCCGGCGTCGGTGTCGATGCGCAGCGTGTCGTCGTCTTCCCAGCCAATGCGCAGGCGCGTGGGCTGACGCATGATGTTCGCTGCGCCATACGCGCGGCATTGCTCACCGGCGGCGATGTCTTTCTGCGCATCCCACAAGCCGGCAAGCCGCTTGCCTTCGTTGTTGAGCGGGATGCCTTCGGCAGCGCCGATCACCGGCGACGCCATGCGGAATTTCCAGTCTTCGGTGATCACCGATACCCACTCGCCGGTCAGATCGAGCGCGGCTGCGGAGCGTGGCGTGACAGGCGCGGCATTGGGCGCGGGCGCAGCGCCGCTGAATCCCGCGCAGGGCATCAGCATCGCCAGCGCTGCCAGCAATGCGATGCGCGCCGATCGTGAGCAGCGGCGATCAGTGAGCGATGTCGTCGAGGCGGGCACGGCTTTCAGTCCACCACTTCGCCTTCGCGAAGCCCCCAGGTGAAGCCATCGCTTTCGCGGCGGATGGTGAGAATCTGTGCGCGCAACTCGCCTTTGACGCGCGATGGCGATGCGGTGATCTTCACCGCGTCGCCCGGTCGCAGCGTGCCACGCTCGATGCCCGCAGAGGATAGCGACGCCGCGCCGCTCCACTCCACGGACCAGCGGGCAACGCCGCCCTTGCCGTCGGGCACTTCCACTTGCAGGAAGGAGTGCGGATTGCGAAAGCCGAACTGCACGACCTTGCCATCCAGTTCGATGCGCTGGTTCAGGTCGAACGTGGCGGCGTAGGAGTGATGGGCCTGGGCCAAGCCACCCAGCGCCAGCGCTGACAGCAGGCCAAATGTTGCAAACTTGCGAAGAATGTTCATTGCGTGCCTCCGGTCTGACGAGAGCGCGACAGACTGTTGTAAACGGCTTCGATGAATTGCGCGGTGGTCCACTCGCCTTCGTCCGCGCCATAACGCCCGTCGAAATCCAACGTGGGCTTGGCCGCGATCACTTGTTGCAGTGTCATGCCATCGTCCATCAGCTTGTTCACGCGATCGCGGATCATCGTCAGCATGTTGCGATACGAAGCCACATCCGCCACATCAGATAGCCGGCCGCGACCGGGAATGATCCAGGTGCCACCCTGCGAGCGATATTCCGACACGGCCAGATCGAGGATGTGATTCAGGCCGTCGATCACGCCCTGGATGCTGCCACCGGCCGCAAGGTCGATCACCGGATAAGACACCGTGGAGAACAGATCACCCGCGCTGATCACTTCGGAATGGCGAAAGAACACGATGGAATCACCGCGCGTGATCGCATCGGGCTCGTGATAGAGAATGACCGCTTCGCCGTTGAAGTATTCGCTGAGCTTCTGGAAAGTGTGGAAATAGGTGTCGCTGGGAAATGCCTCGATGGGCAGGGCATCGGCGCCGGGTTGGTCCTGCATCTGGTTGAGCGCGTTCTCGTGCGCGATCACCGCAGCCGGGTTGTCGCGGCGCGCAAAGAACGAACCCGCCTTGGCGAACTGTTCGTTGCCACCGGCGTGATTGGGCGATGCGTTGGTGTTGATCACATAGCGGATCGGGCGAATCGGCGCGGGCGAGGCGATGATGGCGTTCATCGAGGGGCTGGCCCAGCCCGGCAGTCCATCGCATTGCACGCCATTGCAGGTGTTGGGGTGCGGGTTGGCGGCCACCTGCTTCTGCAGGTCGGCGATGGTTGAGAGCACTTTGTCGGCGATGGCGCGTCCGCCGGTATCGACCACCAGCGCGCCATCACGACCTACCGAGACAGTGATGTTCGTGCCATCGGCCACCAGCATGTAGACATTGCCCTGCACGGGCAGCACATGCACTTGACCATCACGCGGACTTTGCGCGTTGACGGCCTCGCGTATCGATACCGCCGAGCGCGACAGCGGGTATTGCGTGCGCGCCGAGCCAAGCAGGTATTCAGGGTAGGTGGTGGCGGCGCCGCCGCGCACCGCTGCGGGCGGAATCCAGCTTTCGTCCTTCAGCCATTCGCCAAGGCCGGTGTTTTCACCCGGAAGGAAGTGCGGCACATAGTGCGGATCGGTGCCACCGCCTTCGCCGAACGCGGAGGTGACGCAGGCTTCCATCATCACGACCGTGTTGGCGTCGAGTTCGTAGGTGGTGGACAACACATACGGTTCTTCCATGTAGACCGGATCATCGACGATCTGCGTGACGGTCATGTATTTGTCGTGACGGGTGAAGTATTCGGTCATCGTGTACAGATCGCTGGTCTGCGGACCGCCACGGCGCAGAAAGCCGTCTTTCAGATGCGAGGTGTGCACCACCAGCGTGTTGCCCTGCCACTGCGCGGTGGAGAAGCCGCTCCAACTGTGCGGCGCATAGGCCGGCGGGTGAGGGCGGTTGTCGATGTAGATGGGCCGGTCGAGCGAGCGCCAGAACTGGACGCGGTAGGTGGTGATGTCGCGCGAGAGAGGGTCTGCATCCTTGAGGATTCTCGCGCCGCCCAGACCGCGCCACTGATGCGGCGCGGAGTGCGGACGGCAGCGATATTCGGGCGTGCCCCAGATGGATTCGGCGGAGGTGTCCGAGCGCATGCGGCCCGCGTCGTTGAACGGAACGCCCAGGTAGTCGCCGAGGAAGGGCTGCCCGGGGTCTTCGTCGTTTTGCAGGATCCACTCGCCGGCGAAGTCTGGCGGCGCGGCGCCCCGGCCCACGGGGACGTTGAGCGCCGGGCCAGCGGGCGGGCCCGCAGGAACCTGCGCCACCGCCGGACCGGCCAGCGTCGCGGCGGCAATGGCGACGCACGCGCGGAGCAGGGCGCGCCCCGCGATTCCTCGAATGTTGCCCCCCGTCATCATGATCGGCACCCGTGGTTATTTCAGATCAAGATTAAACAGTTTTATCGCATTGTCACGGCCGATTTTTCGGCGCTGGGCCTCGTCGATCACCTGGGTGGCATCGTACCAAGTGGCCGCATCCTCCATCTTCTCGAACGGATAGTCCGCCGAAAAATAAATCTTGTCGTGATCGAGGACATCCAGCGTGCAGCGAAACGCCGGGTCGTTGAAATTGCCGCTGGTGGTGATGTGAAAATGATCGCGGAAGTAATCGCCCAGCGGACGCTTGCCGCGATACTCGCGCCGCGAAAAACGCATGCGCGCGTCGATGCGCCACAGTCCGAAGGGAATGTTCTCGCCCAGATGGCCGATGCAGATGCGCAGATTCGGGAAGTCATCGAACAGCCCCGAACCGCACAGCCGCAGCGAGTGGATCGAGGTTTCGAGAGCAAAGCCCCACGGCGCGCTCATCAGCCACGGATGGCCGTCGTAGTTGCGCGCCTGCGAGGCAATCTGCATGCGCGGGTGCAGATAGAAGGGCACGTCGAGCTTCGACACCGTGGCCCAGAAGCTGCGGTATTCGGGCAGGTCGTAGTACTTGGCGTTGTCTTCGTTGCCCACCTGCTGGAAACCATTGACCAGCGCGCCTTTGAAGCCCAACTGCTGTACGCAGCGCTCCAGTTCGCGTGCGGCCACATCGGGGTTGTGCATCGGCAGCGCGGCCAGCGCGGCGTAGCGCTTGGGGTGTTTGGCCACGGCTTCAGCCATCGCTTCGTTGGCTTTCTGCGCCACGCGCAGCGCTTCCCTGGCGTCGAGGATTCGTTGCACGCCGGGCGCATTCAGCGACAGCAACGCCATTTCGATGCCGGTGGCGTCCATGTGGCCCAGACGCTGCCCGCCCAGATCGAGCAATTGCTGCGTGAATTCGTCCCAGATGCCGGAGTCGCCGGCAAAGCTGCGGGCCTGTTCGAGGGTGTCCTCGATTGCAAAATGCTCTTCAAAGGCGATTTTTCCGTCCATCTGTACTCCTCGAACTTCACCCAGGGTGTTGATGTTATTCCCAGCCGACGCTGGCTTGAACTATGCTAGCTCATCTGCGCTGTTCTGTAGTCTTGCACTGTCTGGGGAAGCAATATGAGTCCAACCGCCGCGCAATCGCACGAACTGCTTCGCAACTGGCCCATCCTCGTGGTCGCCTTCGTGCTGGTTTTTCTCGCCTTCGGCATCCCCACTTACTCGTTGCCGTTCATGTACGGGCCGGCAATGGAAGAATTTGGCTGGTCCAATGCGCAGGTGAATCTGATTTCCACGGCCAAATTCCTGATCGGCGCGGTGGCCGCGCTGGGCATGGGGATTCTGGTGGATCGACTCGGCGGCCGTCTGGCCGTGCTGATCGGCACGGCCACGGGCGGATTGGCGATGGCGCTGTTCCTGTTCGCCACCAACCTGCCCGTGTACTACCTCGCCGGCGCGATGCTGGGTTTTTCGGCTTCCTCCATCGTCGCGGCGATGAAGATCATCGTCTCGCGGCTCTTCACCATTCATCAGGGCATGGCGGTGGGCATCGTGCTCACCGCCACCAGCACCGGTGGCGTGGTGATGCCGTGGGTCTGGGGGCCGCTGCTGGAAGACGGTTGGAACTGGCGCTCCATCATCGCGATGATGAGCTTCGGGCCTTTGCTGCTTGCCGTGCCGCTGTGGTTGATCTTCGTGGCCATGAGCAAGCAGTCGGGCCCGGTGATCAAAGCGCCGACGGCCATCACGAACAGTCTCAGCGCGTGGCAGCATTTTCGGCTGATCTGTCAGGACCGCAATTTCTGGTTCATCTTCATCGGCATCTTTCTGGTTTCTGCCGTCGATCAGGCGGTGCAGCAGAACACGGTGCAATTTTTCCGCGTGGACAAGGGCATGAATCTCAACGGCATCGCGTGGGCCGCAAGCCTGATCGCCGTGCTGGGTGTGGTGGGCAAGGTTGCTTCGGGCTGGATGTACGATCAGTTTTCGATTCGTGGTGTGCGCTGGACCTACATGTTGCTGGCCTTGTCCACGTGGCTGATTCTGCCGGTGGCGGGGGCGTTTACGTTGTTGCTGTTCATCGTTACGCGCGGCATGGCGCACGGCGGGATGATCGTGGATGTGCCCACGCTCACGCGCCACTACTTCGGCGTTGAACGCATGGGGTTGACGCTGGGCACACTGTCGGTGGCGGTGAATCTGGGTTACGCGGCGGGGCCGCCGCTGTTGGGCTGGCTTGCCGACGTCAACGGCGGCTCGTTCGTGAACGGCATGATCATCTATGGCGCAATCGCTGCGGTGGCTGTGTTGTCGCTGGTGCGGGTGTCGCCGAGATATTGGGTGCCGCCGGCAAAGCGCCGTGAAGTGCAGGCGCAAGCGCAAGGCTTGGCGCCGGCGCAAGCTGCACGGGTATATGCGAAGTAAACAGGGGATTTCATGACGGATCACAACGTCGAGCGCGCTTCGCGCCTCGACACGGCAACGATCAGCGATGCGATGGACAAGCTCGGCATCGCCGGGCAATGTCTGGGCATCAAACCTCGCGATCATTCGTTTCGCCTGGCGGGCCGTGCGTACACGGTTCTCTACGGACCGCTGGATGCCGAGAAGCCGGGCACTGTGGGGGATTACATCGACGATCTTGAACCGGGCACGGTCGTGGTGCTCGACAACGGTGGTCGCGAGGATGCCACGGTGTGGGGCGACATTCTCACCGCCGTGGCGCATCGCAGAGG
>JAITMN010000198.1 GCA_031277355.1 Nevskiaceae bacterium
GCGAACACCGCCGTGGATGCGCCCACGGAACGGTAATCCGCCGCGCCCAGCCATCCTTCAATCAGATTCGATGACGAGGCGGCCAGCAGCGTCAACAGCCACGCATGCCCCACGCCCAAGCGCCGCGAAGCCAGCCAGCCAAACACAACGCCCGCGCCCAGATTCGACACCAGATGCGCAATATCCAGATGCAACGTCAGCGCCGTGACCGCGCGCCACCACTGCCCCGCACGGATCGCCGACGGATCGAGCACGCCGCGCTGAAAGGTGTCCGGTCCCCACCATCCGCGCACCACCGCCAGCGCCACGAGCACCAGCAACGCGACGTACACCGCACAGCCCACCCAGGCGTGCGCAAATCCCGGTGTTGAAACCACCGCCGCCACCGGCGCGGCGCGCAAGCGCTGTTCCTGTTCGTAGTGATGCAGATGATGCGCGGCCAGCGCCGCGAGCCGATGCGCCACGCGCACCACATAACCGCCCTCAGGGTACGCATCCACCTGCGCCGGAACATTCACCGCGCCGAGCATGAACGCGCGTTCCTCGCACGCACGGCGCTCCGGCGAGCGGAAAACGTCGATCAAACCAGTGAACTCGGGGTTGGACTGCATGGGCCAATCAACGCTGCACGTCGCGCCAACCGCAACGACGATGCTGCGCTAAAAACTCACCCGCGCAAACAACTCCGGCCCGCGCGCCTTCATCACGAAGCGCCCGGTAAACGCACTGTCGGTGCTGTCCACGCGCGCGGTGTAGCCCGTATACCCCAGCCCGAACGACAGATTCGGCCAGGCGCGAAACTGCACGTCGGCGTGATAGTGCGTGAAACTGCCGCTCACCTCGCCGATGGTGGGCGCCAGATATTGCACGCGCGCATTCAGCGAGAAGCGCTTGGTCAGCATCACCGTGCCATCCAGCGCAAACGTGGGCAGCGGGCCGGTGACGCTGAAGGCTTCACCTTCGGAACGGGCCGGCACTTCGGCCGTGCCCTTGGCTTCCACCAGATGCACCCCCAGGCCCAGCCCCAACTCGGCGCGCGGAAGGCGCAGCAGCGACCAGGTGTAGGTCAGCCCGAGCAGCCGCATGTCTATCGAAGACTCCACCAGCTCGTCGGCCAGGAACGTATCGTTGCCAAAGTCGATGATGTCGCCCAGCGGCGCACTGCCGTCGCGCGAAAACTTCATGTAGTCGGCGCGCAGACGATGACGCGGCCGCAGGCGAACCATCATCTCCAGCACCGCCTGATTCAGCCGGTCATCCATGCCCAGCGTGTCTTCGGCTGAAATCGGCGTGCCCTGCTGCGTGGGGGAAACGTCGTAGCGCAACTGCGTCGTCATGTCGGGCTGGAAATAGCTGGCGCGCATCGCGAAGCGATCTTCGATGGGGCTGTAGGCAATCTCCGGCGGCGGTTGCAACAACTCGCGCTGCGCCGGCTCGGCATCACGCTGCTGCGCATCCGCAGCCTGTGCGCACATCGCGACGGACAGCATCATCGCCACCGCCGCGCAACATCTTGTCCCTGTATTCATCGCCGGATGATCCCAAATGCACCGCTGCACCGCCAACGTCGCCGCGCAGCGACGTCGGCGTCAACGTCAACGCTTCATCGCCTCGAAGAAATCGGCGTTGGTCTTCGTGTCCTTCATCTTGTCGAGCAGGAACTCGATGGCCGCCAGTTCATCCATCGGATGCAGCAGCTTGCGCAGAATCCACATCTTCGCAAGCTCCGTGGGATCGGTGATCAACTCTTCCTTGCGCGTGCCGGAACGGTTGATGTTCACCGCCGGGAATACACGCTTCTCCGCGATGCGCCGGTCGAGATGAATTTCGCTGTTACCCGTGCCCTTGAATTCCTCGAAGATCACGTCGTCCATCTTCGAGCCGGTGTCGATCAGCGCGGTGGCGAGAATCGTGAGACTGCCGCCTTCCTCGATGTTGCGCGCCGCGCCGAAGAAGCGCTTCGGGCGCTGCAAGGCGTTGGCGTCCACGCCGCCGGTGAGCACCTTGCCGGAACTGGGCACCACGGTGTTGTAGGCGCGAGCCAGACGGGTGATCGAGTCGAGCAGAATCACCACATCTTTCTTGTGTTCCACCAGACGCTTGGCCTTCTCGATCACCATCTCGGCCACCTGCACGTGCCGCGCAGCCGGTTCGTCGAAGGTGGAAGACACCACTTCGCCCTTCACGGTGCGCTGCATCTCGGTGACTTCTTCGGGCCGCTCGTCGATCAGCAGCACGATCAGGTACACCTCAGGATGATTGGCGGTGATCGACGTGGCGATGTTCTGCAACAGCATCGTCTTGCCGGCCTTCGGCGGCGAGACGATCAGGCCGCGCTGACCCTTGCCAATGGGCGAAACGAGGTCGATGGTACGGGCCGTCAAATCTTCCGTGCTGCCATTGCCACGCTGCAATTTCAGCCGCGCCGTGGGATGAAACGGCGTGAGGTTCTCGAACAGCACCTTGTTGCGCGAGCTGTCGGGGCTGTCGAAGTTGATCTCGCCCACTTTCAGCAGCGCGAAATAACGCTCGCCATCCTTCGGCGGACGAATGATGCCCGACACCGAATCGCCGGTGCGCAGATTGAAACGCCGCACCTGATTGGGGCTGATGTAGATGTCGTCCGGCCCGGCGAGGTAACTCGAATCGGCCGAACGCAGGAAGCCGAAACCATCCTGCAATATTTCCAGCACACCCTCGCCATAAATGGCCTCGCCATTGCGGGCGTGCGCCTTGAGGATGGAGAAGATGATGTCTTGCTTGCGCGAGCGGGCGAGGCTTTCCAGCCCCATTGACTCGGCCACCTTCACCAGCGCATTGATCGGCTTGGCCTTCAGTTCATTCAGGCTCATCCGCTTGCGCGATTCGGCAAGCTCTGCCGGACTGATTATTTCGCCATCATCCGACGGATCAAACGGCTCCGGATCGTAGATTTCGTCCGGCCGACCGCCCACGTTGCCGTTGACGTTGCCGCCGCCGCCCCCGCCACCGCCGCGATTGCCGTCGCGGTGACGCTGGTTGTTGTTCTTGTTGCGCTGGTTGCGGTTCGGGCCGCCGAGATAGCCTCTCACGGATTGCTGCTCCGGGAAGCGTCGAGGGCGGCCAGGTTGCTGTCCAGGAATGCGTTGAGTTGGGATTCGCTCATTGCGCCAACCTTCTGCGCCTCGACCCTGCCGTTCTTGAACAGGATCAGCGTCGGGATTCCCCGGATGCCGAATTTCGGCGGCGTCTGCGGGTTCTCGTCGATATTCAGTTTGACGATCTTGAGGCGGCCCTGATAGCTCATTGCCGCTTTGTCCAGAATCGGGGCGATCATTTTGCATGGGGCACACCATTCAGCCCAAAAGTCCAAAAGGACGGGTTCGGCGGATTTCAAAACGTCTTGGTCGAAGCTTGCGTCCGTTGTGTGGACGATCAGCGAGTTGCTCACAGATGGGGCCTCCGGAAGTCAAGGGAGTCTTTATTTGAAGCGCAATTCCGCGCAACGGAGTAGAGTCGAACAGTTAAACTATGTGTTTAGGGATTCGCGTCCAGGGCGACAGAATAGCGCCGTGTCTTGGATGCTTTGTAGCACGTCACGGGATTCATGATCAAGAAGCTCTGGAACAGACTGTTCGGCGGCCCCCGAGGGCCAAGGCCAGATGCCCCCGCACCGGGGGTGGAACCGCCCCCTCCTCCGCCGCCCCGCCCGCCCGAACCCCGCAAGGGCATCGACGGCCCGCCGTTCACCCAGTTCGACCTGTCCGCCCCGGTCATGCAGGGCGTCTGGGAGGCCGGGTTCGTCAACTGCACGCCGATTCAGGCGCAGACGTTGCCGATCACGCTGGCCGGCAAGGACATCGCCGGCCAGGCGCAGACCGGCACCGGCAAGACCGCCGCCTTCCTCGTGTCGATGCTGAACACGCTGCTCACCCGCATCCCGCGCGAGCAGCGCCCCAAGAACTCCATGCGCGGCATCGTCATCGCGCCCACGCGCGAACTGGCCGTGCAGATTCACAGCGACGCCGTGGTGCTGGCCAAGCACACCGGCCTGAAGCTGGCCTGCGTGTTCGGCGGTGTGGACTACGAAAAGCAGCGCCGCCAGTTCGACAACGGCGCGGATATTCTGATCGGCACACCCGGCCGCATCATCGACTACTACAAGCAGCATGTGTTCGACCTGCGCCACGTGCAGGTGTGCGTGCTCGATGAGGCCGACCGGATGTTCGACCTGGGCTTCATCGCCGACATCCGCTACCTGCTGCGCAAGATGCCGCCGCCGGATCAGCGCCAGTCGATGCTGTTCTCCGCCACGCTGTCGCAGCGCGTGCTGGAACTGGCCTACGAGCACATGAACAGCCCGGAGATGGTGCAGATCGAGCCGGACAAGGTCACCGCCGACAAGGTGCGTCAGCAGATTTACTTCCCCGCGATGGAAGAGAAGATTCCGCTGCTGATCGGGCTGCTGCGACAGGCCAAGGCCGAGCGCACGATGGTGTTTGTGAACACGCGGCGCATGGCCGATCGGCTGGAAGAAGTGCTGCGCGCCAATCACATCAACGCGCAGGCGTTGTCGGGCGATGTGCCGCAGAACAAGCGTCTGCGATATCTGAAGGACTTTCACAGCGGCGATCTGGCGGTGCTGATCGCCACCGACGTGGCCTCGCGCGGCCTGCACATTCCCGATGTGAGTCATGTGTTCAACTACGATCTGCCGCAGGATCGGGCCGACTACGTGCATCGCATTGGCCGCACTGCGCGCGCCGGTGCCGAGGGCGATGCGATCAGCTTCGCCTGCGAGGACTACGCGATCTGTCTGCCGGATATCGAGGATTACATCGGGCATCAGATTCCGCGCGCCAGCGTTACGCCGGAGTTGATGGCCAAGGATGTGGTGTTTCCCCGGCACAAGCCACGTGAGGACATGGCTCCGCGCCATGGCGGGCGTGGTGGTGGTGGTGGCGGTGGGCGTGGCGGTCCGCGTTCGGGCGGTGGCGGCGGAGGCGGCCCGCGCCGTGGACCTCCGCGTGGCGGGCCGAGGCGTTAACGAACTGCCTGCAAATATCTTGTCTTGCAAGGGCTCATGAAATGAAACTCTCCGTAGCACGCTTGTTCCCCAAGCTTTGTCTCATCGTCGGTTTGCCGCTGCTCGGAGCCTGCGGTGGCGGCGGCGGCGGTGATGGCGACAGCTCGATCAACCCACCTGCGCCTCCTCCACCCCCTGCGGCGGCCGCGCCAACGATTGCTACATTCCAACCCGACCAAGGCGGATTCGACACCGAAGTTACGATCGCCGGCACAAATTTCAGCTCAACGCCGGCAGGCAACACGGTGACATTCAATGGCGTCACCGCCCTCGTAACCGCAGCCGGCACAACCGAGTTGAAGGTACTGGTGCCGAAGAACACCAGCAGCACCGGCAACGTGAGAGTCACTGTAGCCAATCAGACGGCCACCTCCGGCAGAGTCTTCACCTATGTGCCCACGCTGATGGTCAGCACATTGGCCGGTACCGGCAGCCCGGGCTTTGCCGATGGTCCGGGCGACAGCGCACAGTTCAACACACCGATCGGCATCATCGTGGATGCGTCGGGCATGCTGGTTGTGGCCGATGCCGAGAACAACCGCATCCGCACGATCACTCCGGACGGGCTCGTGAGCACACTGGCGGGAACCGGTGAGGTGGGATTCGAAAATGGACCCATCGCCAGCGCAAAGTTTCATTATCCCGAATACCTTGCCTTGGACCCGACGGGGAATATGTATGTGAGCGATTCGGAGAACAACAGCATTCGCAAAATCACGGCCGAAGGCATGGTCAGCACCGTGGCCGGCACGGACAATCAGGGGTATCGCAATGGCCCTGGCGCGGACGCATTGTTCACCTATCCGGAAGGCATCGCGCTGAATGCGGCGGGCAGTCTCTATGTGGCCGACAACGGCAACAACTGCATCCGCGCCATTGCCCCGGACGGCACGGTGAGCACGGTAGCCGGCGCTGGCCCGACAGGGTGTAGTTTTGATCCGGTGGACCTTCAATTTCCCCACGGCGTCGCTGTGGATACGGCAGGCACGATCTATGTGAGCGAGGTGGAGGGTCACCGTATCTCCCGAGTCGCTCCGAACGGCACGGTGACGACGCTGGCAGGCACAGGCGTACCCGGACTTGCCGATGGCCCTGCCCTCGAAGCGCAATTCGATTCACCGCTGGGCCTTACTGTGGATAACGCAGGCGTCGTGTATGTGGCCGAGTGGGGCAACCATCGCATTCGCAAAATCACTCCGGACGGCACAGTCAGTACGCTGGCAGGCGCCGGAACACCGGGCTTTGCCAATGGCCCCGCCGACAATGCACAGTTCAATACTCCCGCCAGTGTCGCGCTGGATTCGCTGGGCAATCTCTATGTGACCGACGCCTTCAACCATCGTATTCGCAAGATCGCGTGGGAATGACCCCCGAGGGGCGCATTGAATGACCTCAAAGCTCGATCAACTCAAAGCGATGACCACCATCGTTGCCGACACCGGCGACATGGAGTCGATTCGCGCGTTTGCGCCCACTGATTGCACCACGAATCCCACGTTGATTCTGAAAGCGGCGCAAATGCCGGCGTATCAGCACATCGTCGATGAAGCGATTGCGTGGGGCGCGGGCAAGGGGAACGATGTGGGCGCGGTGACGGATCGCCTGGCCGTCAGCTTCGGCACGGAACTGACGAAGATCGTGCCGGGGCGCGTTTCAACCGAAGTGGATGCGGATTTGTCGTTCGATGTGGACGGCATGGTCGCCAAAGCCAACGCGCTGCTCGATGACTACGCTGCACGCGGCGTTGGCAAGGAGCGCATCCTCATCAAGCTGGCCGCAACGTGGGAAGGCGTGCGCGCCTGCGAAATCCTGCAACGCGCGCACATCGACTGCAATCTGACGCTGCTGTTTTCGCTGACTCAAGCCGCCGCCTGCGCCGATGCCGGCGCGTTTCTGATCTCGCCCTTTGTCGGTCGCATTCTCGACTGGCATGTGAAGACCACCGGGCAGAGCTTCACCGCCGAAACCGATCCCGGCGTCGTATCGGTGCGCAACATCTACGCCTACTACAAGACGCATGGCATCAAGACCGTGGTAATGGGCGCGTCGTTTCGCAACACCGGCGAAATCGAGGCGCTCGCCGGCTGCGACCGGCTCACCATTTCCCCCGCGCTGCTGGAAGAACTGCGCAATGACGAAGGGCATCTGCCGCGCAGACTCGATCCGCAGAACGTGCCCTACGGCGAGCCGCGAGTGCGTTGGAATGAAAAGCGCTTCCGCTTCGCCCTGAACGAAGATGCGATGGCGACGGAAAAACTCGCCGAAGGCATCCGCACGTTCACGAAGGATTTACGCGCGCTGCGGGAGTTGGTGGCGGC
>JAITMN010000312.1 GCA_031277355.1 Nevskiaceae bacterium
CAAGCGTGTAGGGACCAGAAGGATCGGGGATGATCTCCAACGTCGATCCGCTCTCTACATCTATCGCTGCACCGCCGCCGGGATCGCCTGCCAGCACCTGCTGCAACGTGAAGGTTGAGGCATTGCGCAGGTTTACCTGATCGTAGTTGCGGATCGCTGCGGGATCGGCCAGCGTGTAATCCGCGCTGTCGAACACCAGCGTCTGCATGCCCGTGGCCGACCCCACCAGCGACGCAAACCGGTTGCTCGTATCATGCGCCACCGCGCCGCGAATCGTCACCGTATCCGTGCCGCCATTGCTCACCACTTCAGTGACGGATGAACCATCGGTGAGCAGCACGCTGTTCGTGCCGTCAGCCAATTGGATCGCGCCAATCACCGTGCCTGCATCGGTGGTATCCGTGGGATCGCCGATGTTCACCGTGGCGTCATTGGCCATCAATAGCGCGATGCCGCCGCTGGGGCCGTCGCCGGGCGCGCTGGTGTTGCTGATCGTGCCGGTGTTGGTGAAGGTGAAGGGGTTCACCGCATTGGCCCGCACCGTGGGTGCAGCCGCGCTATTGGAAATCAGATCGCCGCCGTTGGAAGCCACGGTCACTTGCGTGCCCAGCACCAGCGCCGAACCGCCGGCCACATTGTCCACCGTCGCCGAAGGCAGGTTGGTCACCGAACCTCTGGCGTCGGCCACAATGCCGGTGCCGCCAGCACCCGTCACGTTGATCTGATAGGCGTCTGAAAAATCGCTGTACGCATTGGGCGACGGCGGGCCGGGCGAGCGGCCCACGGGGTTCAGGCTCTGGAACAAGATGCCCGTGCCGTTGCCGATGACGTTGATCGTCGGATTGGACTTGGGCGCGCCCTCCGGGTCCACGAACGAGGTGGCCGTGCGGATGCCCACGCCGCCGTTGACTTCAATCACCGTGCCCGCAAAGCTCACCGCGCTGATCTCGCCGACGTTGTTCACGCCCGCGCCTGCACTGTTCTCATCCAGCAGGATGGTGTTCGCGCCCAAACGCACACCGAGCACGGGATCGCTTCCCTGCAAGGGACCATCGCCGTCGGGATCGGCAACGGCAGCGGCGATGCGCACGCCATCGGCGTTGCCGCCCGCCCGCAACGTGCCGATGCCGCCCGTGTTGCCGCCGGCGTCGGCGTCACTTTCCAGCAGCGCACCGTTGCGCAGCAGCAGCGCCGCCGTGCCATCCTGCGCGTAGATCACGCCATCGTTGTAGAAGCGCGAAGGCGTGACCACGCCATCCACCGTGGGCCCGGCGCCGTCGATGATGACGCCCTGACCGTTGCGAACCGTCACGTCTTTCAGATTGACCAGATGCCCGGCGCTTTCCACCAGAATGCCGGTGTTGTTGACGCCCAGCATGTTGATGTCACCAAAGCTCACCAACTCCGCCTGATTGCGCACAATGTAGGCGGTGAGGTCTGGATACGCGATCTGCGTCTCGGAATCGACCGGCGTATTGACCAGCGCAGCCGTCGCCAGAATGGTGCCCGTGCCGAACAAGGGCGGGTCCTGCACGGCCACGGGCAGGCCGATGACCGGATTGATCGCGGCGGCAGCGCCCGCGTAACCGGCCGGGGTCAACGGCCGGTAGCTGCCGTCGGGCTGTTTTTCCAGCGAGTTCATGTTGAACGCGCCCGGCTGAATGTCGCCGGTGGACTCGCCCTGCAAGTCATAGCCCTGACCATCGACGATGGCGGCAACGGCTCCAGCAGCGCGCATATTCACCGCCGTAGTGGCCGTGACGGGCTCCAAACCCGCCAAGGCAGGGTTCGCCGGATCGAGCAGCGCCGGGTCGGTCGGCGGCAGATTGCTCAGCAGCACCTGCGCGCCGCCTTCAACCTTCAACGCAACGCCGCCCTCGCCGGTGATGTTCACGAGCGCCGCATTGGCCGTCAGCGCCGACACATCGCGGGTGGTGACGCCATTCGTGGTCACGTCGGTAAAGCCCGTCATCACCACGCCCGTCGCACGCGCGCCGCTCACGTCGATGACGCGGCCATCGAGTACGACCTGATTGTTTTCATCGATGGCCGGCTTGATCGCGCCGGTAAAATCCGCGCCGGCTTCCACGCGAAACAGCGTCGAAAAATCCGTGCTCACATCGAGCGGCGCGCTGCCATTGTTCGTGATGCTCGACCCCGTGCCATAGGTGAAGAAGCCAATCTGATTCTCGCCCGAACCAAACACCACACCTTTCGCACCCGCGCCGATGTTGATCGTGCCGCCATTGCGCGCATGCACGCCGATGGCGCCGTCTCCATTCAGGTTCACCACGCCATCGCCATTACCGCCAGCAACCAGATTGGCCGTGGCTCTGGCCCCTTCGGCCCAAATGCCGTAGTTGCGCAAGCCCTGCGTGTCGAGCCCGCCCTCCATACTGATCGTGCCGCTGTGCGTGACCAACGTATTGCGATCACCAAGGCCCATCGCCTTCAGCGCAACCGCGTTCGTGCCATCGAGCATGATCGTGCCGGCGTTGGTGATCGTGGCGCCGGTATCCGTCGCAAACATGCCGATGTTTTGCAGACCCCCATCCACCGCGCCATGAATCGTGATGGCGCCAGTGGCCGCATTGGTGATGCGGGCCTGTGGGCCATTGAACGCCGGCACACCGACGCCCGTGGCGTTCTGTGTCAGCGTGCCGATCACGATGTTGCCTTCGTTGACCGCCTGACCGCCACCGGCGCGAATGCCGTACTGGATGACGTTGTTGGCAACATCGGGCACTTCTTCCGGAGCGCCCACGGTGTACTGCGCCGCCCGGCCGATGTAGATCAGGCCGCCTGCTTCGTTGGTAAAGCTTCCGCCCTGATTATTGATGTTGATGAGCACGCCGCTGGTGGTGCCGGAGGAAGTGGAGTCGGCGTTTACCCCCACGTTGATGACGCCGGTGTTGATGCCCGTGGCGCCGTTGTTCAGGACGAAGCCGCGGCCGTTATCGGTCACGATGGCATCGTTGGACGCGGCGACATTGATGATGCCCTCGTTGATGAAGCGCGAACCCACGCCATCCACGTTGACTGCGGCAGCGTCGCCAAACAGGTTGGTGGCAGCGTTCACGGTGTTCAGGTTGTCGCCGATCCAATAGCCGCTGCCGATCACGCCCTTGTTCACGCCTTGCCCGCCGGTATTGATCACCACGGCGGGGACCAGCCCATTGGCGCGCACGGAAAGCCGGCCACCGGCTTCAATTTCAAACAGCCCGCCGTTTTTCGCCAGAGCTGCGTAGCCAGCCCCGTCCAGTTGCCCGCTGCCGGTGATGCGGCCTGTCGCCCCGGCGCCATCGGCCAGGATGGCGTAATAGTCACCGCGAGGCAGCAGGCCATCGTCGCCCGACGGCAGGGTGATGGTCCAGTTCACGTCCTGCTCTTGCAGTGTGACTGCGGCGTTGAACGCGCTGTTGTAGGCGTCTTGCGGGCTTTGCCCAGCGGCCAGCGGGAAGGAGTTGTCGCGCAGCGCATCGATCAGGGCATTGTTGTAGTCGGCCAGGCTGGCCGCGTCGGTAACCTCGTAGGTCACGTCCTTGAAAGTGACGGAGCCGGCATAGCTCGCCACCAGAAGCGTGTCTTCGCCCTCGGCGGCGGCGGTGTTGACCACCCACGAGGTCTGATTGCGCGAGGTCCAGTTCACGGTGCTGTCGGCGCCTTGCGCCGCCGCCAGATAGGTTTGCTTGATGACCATATTCAGGCTATGGCCGGTTGCCAACGGCGCAGCGTCCGAGCCGCCGATGTCGACATTCACGGTTCCGCCTTCTGCGGTGCCGAAACGCGCGTCGATGTATTGATCGTCGGCCACGGGGACCAGGGCGGCGATGCTTGCATCGCCCCAATCCGTTTGTGCGAAATTGTTCGAGTTGTAAGCGGCAACCGTGACGTTGCCCTGAGTAATCGGATCCGATGTGGAAACGGACAGGCTCTGCGAACCCAGATTCAGATTGATCAATCCGGCGATGCCGGAATTGAGCGCGCCGTAGGTCGTATTCTCAAGCCCGCTCCTGCCCTGCGCGATCCGCGCGGTGCTGTCGGCCACGAAGTTGATGGTGTCGCCGTTATTGGCATAGGCCGAACCGACTTGGTTGTCGTTGGCCTGCGGCGTGTAACCGGTGATGGTGCAGGTGTCGCCACTGTCGGCTGGCGTGCCGCTGTTGCGCGTGCCATCCGCCAGATCGCACTCCGAAGCCAACACCGGCGCGCCACCCAGCACCGAAAGCCCCAACGCTACCGCCGCCACGACCGGCGCAGATCGCGCACTGCCGCCCACCTTGCCGCAGGCCCGCTTCAACTCGGACACCACCTGCAACACGCCAAGCTTGCGATTGAAGACGGTCTTGTATTGGTGATTCATCGGCGCGGCCTCCTTGCCACATCAGCTGTCCATAGCCATCCATAGCTATCCCAGCCGCCGATTCTCACACAATTGCGGCGTCGCGGCAGGGGGACTTTCGCCAAAGCCCGCCGCGACGCGACGCAACGCTATGCCTCCACGGGCGGCCCGAAGCGGTTGGCCTCCGCCCTGCCCTTCGCGAGGGCTCCCCAGAGCGCAAAGCCGATGAACACGATCAATGCGGCCACCGGCACGGCGGCATCGAGCGAGGCGCCGAAACTGAGGCGATTGGCCCAGATCAGCATGGCCATCACGGTGAGCACCGCAGGCAGCGCCACGAACCAGCCGGTGAGACCCAAGTCGTGCAGGCGGCGCACATGCAAGATCACCGCCGGATACAGCAGCACCAGCACGCCCCAAGGGGCAACGTCCACGTTGGGCCCCTTGGACGCATACCACCACACACCCCATGCCAGCGGCAGCAGCGCCCACATAAACTCGCGGCGGGCGGTGCGGCCACCCGGCCGCACGAACAGCGTGTTCCACGAGGAGTGCGGTTGCGTTTCGCCAATCGTCAACGATTCGCGTTGCAGGGCGCCCCGGTAGGAATCAAGGTACGCCAGCATCAACAAGCCATTGAGCGCGAAGGCGAGCAGGCCCAAAGCCAGCGTCAACGGCTGGTGATCGACCATCGCCCAATACAGCGCGGAGGTGGATACCGCCATCGTCACGCACAGCGCCAACGGAACGAACAGCCCGAGCAGGATCAATGCGCCGGCGACCAATTCGATCAGCATGCAAACATCGAGCAGCCACGAGTCGTTGAGCGCGGTCATCAGTTCGATGGACACCGGGTTCCCGCCCATCGGCGTGGGCCAGAACGAGAAGAAGAAATGGTTCAGACCATTGAGCAGCATCCACGCGCCGAACACGATGCGGCCGGCCAGCACCAGTTGCCTGTTCGACAACAGCCCGGTGGCCGACAGCTTCGCACGCGCCACGAGCATCGGGCGAAAGCAAGCGATGTAGGCCACGCATATCAGCAGATGGCCCACCAGAACCCGCGAGCCCGCGATCAGGCTGCCGGTGCTCCACTCGGAAAGCGGCGCATCCCACCAGAACACGCAGAAGGCCACCGGCATGCCGATCAACAACCCCAGCGGCGAGAAGAAACCAAACAGCACGGCCAAGCCGGCTATCAACTCCACGCCTTTGACCAGATCAAAGAGATTGCTGTTCAGCATCGCGGTAAGCATCTGCGCCGCGAGCGGGTGAGGACTGTTGGCTCCCGGCTGCGGATAGATGTGGTAGAAGTGTTCGATTCCAGCCGGAATCATCCAAGCTGCATACCAAAAACGCACGGCCCAAATGCCGTACTTCGCCACGTAGTTCATGACTAGCCCCCCGGTCGATGCTCTGTTGTTATGGATTGCGCAGACCCGAAACCTCCAACTCCACGCGACGATCCGGTTGCAGACAGGCAATCAGCGCCGCGCCACGCTGATTCTCACACAGTTCCGGCGTCGTGACAGGACGACTTTCACCAAAGCCCATCGCACGCACGGCGCTGGCGGGGATGCCGTTGCCGGTCAGGTAATCGCGCACCGAATTGGCGCGGCGATCCGACAGCCCCTGGTTGTAGGCTTCCGCGCCGATGCGGTCCGTGTGACCTTCCACGATCAGCACTTCGTACTGCATGCCGCGCAGATCGCGCACCAGCCCTGCCAGCGTTTCAACGCCCGCCGGACGCAACTGCTCGCTGCCAAAGTCGAACAGCATGTCGGCCGACAAGGTCAGCCGCA
>JAITMN010000232.1 GCA_031277355.1 Nevskiaceae bacterium
TTCATCTACAAACGCTATCGGGACCTTTCCGGGCCGGGCGTGCCGCTGGCGATGAAAGCCTTTGTCGCTGGCATGAAGCAGGCCGGACAACCCGTGCCCGATTTCGCCGCTGCGGGCGATATGTGTGCGACGAGAATCGTGCTGTCATACAGCGGGCTGGTCGCGGGTAAAGACGTGCTCGCGCTTGCCGAAGCCGATATCGCCGAGGATGCCGGTTGCAGCGCCGAGGTGTTGGGTGCGGTGTATGCGCTGCGCTCGGTGGTGTTTCATCGCCACGATTGGCCGGGCCTTGCGACGCAGGAAGCCGCGCGCAGCACGCAAACGGTGGCGGGTGATCCGGGCGATGGGCTCGACAGAATGCTGATCATGCACATCGCGCTGGCCTATGGCGCGGCCACCGACAAACGCTGGGATGTCGCGCTGGTTCATTTCGACGCGCTGGCGGCAATGATGAATGCGCCGTGGCTTGGCGAACTCGGGCGCATCGGCATGGATTGTCAGCAGCAGCGGTTTGCGGAAGCCTTGCAACGCCTGCAACGGTTCAGCAACGATCCAGGCGTTCCCGAACAAATACGCCTGCCGTTGCAATCGATGTTGCAGGACGTTCCGGATGATCCATCGAAAATCGAAGATCAGTTTTCCGCGTGGATCGCCGGCGCGCTGTGGGATGCGGTGAAAGCCCAGGGCGGAGAAGGCTTGAGGCAACTGATGGCCTTCATTGATGAGCAGGTCAGCCAGTCGATCGAAGATGTCGTTGCGCCGGGCGTGGATCGCGTGCGCGATTGGTGGCAGCAGCGCAAGGACTGAGAAAGCAAAAGCCCCGCTATGTTTTCGGGGCTTGACGATACAGCGGCCGAATCAATCGCCGCCACGCCAGCGCCAGCCCCGTGTATACGAGAAAACACGCGGCCAGCGACGCCAGCATCGCAATCGTCTGCCCAACGATGCCGTATTCCTCGCCGGTATGCACGAAGCGAATCCAACTGCGTGCGCGCTGACCGGGCGTCTGCGTGGGCGCGGGCGCAACGGCCTGCGGGCGGGCCGATAACTCGATGACGCTGGCATCGGCGCGCGACAGCACCAAATTCTGACGCGGCGCGCGTGCTGCGCTGGATTGCAGTTCCGCGCTCAATTGCACGGTGGGGCCGCTGCTCTCCAGCGGCAGCGTGATGGTGCGCCAATCCGTGAACTGCGATTGCGCGGCGCTCATCAGCGCGGCGTAGCTGGCGCGAGGCGCATCCGCTTGTGGCGTCTGGCCGTCTTGTGCGTTGCCGCCTTGCCCAGCACCGGGCGCGCCCGTCGGCGGCGGCCCTGCACCGGGCGGCGGGCCGGCGCCCGGTGGCCTTCCGGCCTGCGGTGCTTCTTCGCCAAACGCCGCAAACAACATCCGGTTCGCCCAGGGGTAGGACATCACGACGCCGGAGAAGACGATCAGAAACAGCGGAATCAGCATCCAGAAACTCAGCACATGATGCCAATTGAAATCACGCACCTTCGCGTTGATGTATTTGCGCTGGAACAGCATCAGCCCGCGCACCGTGCGCCAGCGCCAGACCGCAGGCAGCCACAGATAGATGCCGCTGACGACGATGAACAGGAACAGCAGGTTCGAGATGTCGATCAGCGATGCGCGCGTGCTGCGGGAGTCCCCGCCCAGCCAGCGGTGCCAGTTTTCGTTGATGCGAAAGAACTCGCGTGCGCCGGCGGTCTTGTCGGCCAAGACCTCGCCCGTTACCGGATGGAGCAGCAATTGGGTGCGCCCCGCCGAAGCGACGACTGGCCTGCCTGGATCAGCGTCGAAGATCAGGCTGATGCGCGAATCCGGCGGTGCGGCGGCGCGTGCGGCTTGCGCCAAGGCGTCGGCGTCGAGCCGCTGCGCGTTGGCAGGCAACTCGACGCGGTTGGCGCGTTGCCTGGCGGCGAGAATCTGCTGTTCGTAGGCCAGCAACACGCCGGTTACGGACATCAGCAGGACCAACAGGCCAGCCGCGATGCCGCAGGACAGATGGGCCCAGAACAGCACACGGCGGAACATAGAACCGGGGACGGTACTCATTCGCAAACGATACTCCGTTTCTCAATACGTTACCTGACGCCAGCGATTCAAATTGAGCGATAATCCACGGCCATGAGTGTGGATTTTTCAACTGATCCAACCGCGCAGGGCTTTTTCGCCCCGATGCGCTTTGAAGCCGACATCGAAGACTGCGAAACGCAGGGCGAAATCCCGCCGGAATTGAACGGCAGCTTCTACCGCACCTGCCTCGACCGCCGCTATCCGCCGCGCTATGCCGACGACACCCCCTACAACGCCGACGGCGCGGTGGACATGTTCCGCATCGCCAACGGCAATGTGGACTTTCGCACCCGCTACCTGCGCACTGCGCGCTACACCGCCGAGCGTGCAGCGCATCGGGCGCTGTTTGGCCGCTATCGCAATCGCCTGACTTCCGATCCATCGGTGGCGCAGTTGAGCCACAACACCGGCAACACCACGCCGCTGCTGTTCAATGGCCGGTTGCTGTGTTTGAAGGAAGACAGTCCGCCGATGGCGGTGGACCCGAACACACTGGAAACCCTCTGCGAATGGGATTTCGACGGGCAGATGACGGCGCGCACGTTCACCGCGCATCCGAAGCTCGATCCGCGCACCGGCGAGTTGATCGCCTTCTCCTATGAAGCGCGCGGCGACGCCACCTACGACATCGCGGTGTTCATCTTCGATGCACAGGGAAAGCTGAAGCGGCAGTGGTGGTTCAAGTCGCCGGTGCTGAGCATGATGCACGACATGGCGATTACCGATCGCCACATCATCATCCCGACAACGGGCATGGTCACCAGCCGCGAGCGCCTGGATGCGGGCCTGATTCACTGGACGTATGACTCAAGCGTGCCCTGCCATGTGGCGATTCTGCCGCGCGATGGCAGCGGTGAGGTGCGCTGGTTTCAGGGCACGCCGGATCAGGCGATGTTGCTGCACACCACCAATGCGCGCACCGAAGGCGATCGCGTGATTCTCGATGCGCCGGTGGCGTCGGCGAATTTTCATCCCTATTTTCCGAATGCCGATGGTTCGGGGTTTGATGTGGCCGGCGTGTCGCCGAACATCCGGCGCTGGACTTTCGATCTGTCGTCCACGCGCACCGATTGGGATGAGGAAATTCTGTTCGACGGCATTCGCGCCACGTCGATGGTGCGCATCGACGACCGTTTTCTCGGGCAGCCGTTTCGCTACAGCTACATATTGGCGGTGGACCCGAAGATGCCCTTCGACCGCGCACGCGGCGGCAATCTGTCGGTGCGCGTGGCCAATGCGTGGTGGCGCTTTGATCATGCCAACGGCACGATCGACCGCGCGTATGTGGGCAGCACGCATGGGTTGGCCGAGCCGCAGTTCGTGCCGCGTCATCGCGATGCGCCCGAAGGCGATGGCTGGGTGATCGGCGTGGCGAATGATTTTTCGCAGATGCGTTCGGAGTTGGTGATCGTGGATGCGCAGCAAATGCAGCGCGGGCCGGTGGCGCGCGTGAAGCTGCCGTTCCGGTTGCATACGCAGGTGCATGGGTGGTGGGTGGCCGGTTGATTGGCGGGCTGTACGAATATACAGTTCGCGGATGAGTGTTCGCACCCCAGCGGCGGGTTTCAAGGGTCGTGGCGCATTGTCGAATCCCGACAACCGCTACGCGCATCACGCCGTTGAGAGTGTGGATGATGGCTGGCACGCCGAACCCGAACCGGAGCAGATCGCCACCGAGCTGATCATCGACGCCAGCCGCAGCGTGATCTCGCGCAACGACTCGCCGGATATTCCCTTTGATCAATCCATCAATCCCTACCGGGGTTGTGAGCATGGCTGCGTGTTTTGCTATGCGCGGCCCACGCATGCGTATCTTGATCTGTCGCCCGGCATCGACTTTGAAACCAGGCTGCTCTACAAGCCCAATGCGGCGGAGTTGTTGCGCGCGGAGTTGGGCAGGCCGGGTTATCGCTGCAAGTTCATCATGCTGGGTTCCAACACCGATCCTTATCAGCCGGTGGAGCGTCGATTGGGCATCACTCGCTCCATTCTCGAAGTGCTCGATGAAACGCATCATCCCGTGTCGATCACCACGCGCAGCGCGTTGATACTGCGCGATGTGGAACTGCTGGCGGCCATGGCGCGGCGCGGCCTGGCCAGCGTGCAGATCAGCATCACCACCTTCGACAACGATTTGAAGCGCGGCATGGAACCGCGTTCGGCTGCATCAACGGCGCGCTTGCAGGTGATACGGGAACTGTCGGCCGCCGGCGTGCCGGTGGGCGTGATGGCCGCGCCGATGATTCCGGCCATCAACGACAGCGAACTGGAGACGATACTGGAGCGCGCCGCCGCCGCCGGGGCCATGCGCGCGGCGTACACGATGCTGCGCCTGCCGCTGGAAGTGAAGGATTTGTTCCGTCAGTGGCTGGCGCAGCATCTGCCTGATCGCGCGGCGCATGTGATGTCGCTGATCCAGCAGATGCGCGGCGGGCAAGACAATGACTCGCGTTTTGGCGCGCGGATGCGCGGGCAGGGCGCTTGGGCGCAGTTGCTGGCCGATCGTTTCCATTTGGCCTGCCGCCGCCTGGGGCTCAATGATCGCCGCGAACCGGATTTGGATGGCAGCGGCTTTCGTGCGCCGAGAGTGACGCCGCAGTTGGAGTTGGGGCTGTAGCGCGGGGCGGATGCATTAAACTTCCCGCGCATGATGGATCGCGCGAGCAAAATTCGGGAACTGGCCGCGCT
>JAITMN010000026.1 GCA_031277355.1 Nevskiaceae bacterium
AAGTCATGCAGCAACCTGCAATGCGGCCAGCGCCGCGCCCACTACGCCAGCCGCAGCGCCGAAGCGCGCCGGACGCAGCGCCGCACGCGCACGCAAATGCGGACTGAAGTGTGCATAGTTTTCCACCACGCCACCGCCAATCACGATCAACTCCGGCCAGAACAGCGAGTCGATCAGCGCAAGATAGTCATTCACCCGCTGCGCCCAAGCGGGCCAATCAAGCCCTTCGGCGGTACGGATGCGCGCCGAAGCGCGCGCGTCGGCGTACACACCACTCATCTGCAAGTGGCCCAACTCGGTGTTGGGAACCAAGCGTCCCTCACTGAACAGACCCGAGCCGATGCCGGTGCCGAAGGTCAGCACCATCACGACACCGCCGACACCCGCCGCCGCGCCGTAATGCACTTCGGCCAACCCCGCAGCATCGGCATCATTCAGGCAGACAACCTGCCGCCCCGTGGCCGCGCTCAGCAATGCGCTGACCGGCGCACCGATCAGCGTGTGATCGAGATTGGCCGCCGTGTGAACGATGCCGCCACGAATGACCGAAGGCAACGCAACGCCCAGCGGCGAAGACTCCGGCGCGGCCGTGACGACAGGCAGCGTTGCAATCGCCCCAACCAATGACTCCGGCGAGGCGGGTCGAGGCGTTGGCGCCGCTTCCAGCGGCGTCAACAATCCACCGGCATCGTCAACAAGCCCATGCTTGATCGAGCTTCCGCCCACGTCGATTCCCAGCGCACTGCGCCCGACGCTGTTCATTGTCCTGCCTCCGCCATACGCATCTCGCGCTCGCGCCGCTTCTCCACACGCTTCAACCACCACGCCGCAACCAGCACACCCGTGCCGACGATCAACACCATCAGCGTGGCAAACGCATTGACGCTGGGATTCACACCCAAGCGCACCTTGGAAAAAATCACCATCGGCAGTGTATTGGCTCCCGGCCCCGAAACGAACTGCGAAACCACCACATCGTCCCAGGATAACGTAAAGGCCAGCAGCCAACCCGACAGGATCGCCGGCGCAATCATCGGCACGGTGATGCGGAAGAACACCTTTGCCGGCCTTGCGCCCAGATCAAGCGCCGCCTCTTCCAGCGAATCGTCACAGGAAGCCAACCGCGACTGCACCACCACCGCAACATAGGTCATCGTGAACGTGATGTGCGCCAGCGTGATCGTGACGATGCCGCGATCAAACTGCCAACCGAACGCGGCGCGGCACACCTGCTCCACCGACACGAACAGCAGCAACATCGACAGCCCGGTGATCACTTCGGGCATCACCAGCGGCGCGGTGGAAAGGCCACGCAGGAAAGCCCGGCCTCTGAACGGCCCGAAGCGAACCAGCGCCAGACCCGTGAGCGTGCCAAGGATCGCCGCGCCAGTGGCCGTCATCGCGGCCACTCGTATCGACAGCCACGCCGCATCGAGCACGGCATGGTCGGTCAGCAGCGCGCGATACCATCGCAGCGTGGGTGAATCATCGGCATCCCACACCGTAACGAGGCGCGATGCGTTGAACGAGAACACCACCAGCAGCACAATGGGCAGGTACAAGAAGGCCAACCCCAGCCACAACATCACGCGAGAAAACCAGCCACGGGTTTTCATGCGCGCGCCGCCTGCAACGTGCGGTTCTGGAAACGCTGGAAAATGAGGATAGGCACAAGCAACAGCAACACCATCGCAATCGCCACGGCGCTGGCGCGCGGCCAGTCGCGGTTCATGAAGAACTCATCCGACAGCAATTTGGCGATCATCAACTGATCGCTGCTGCCCAGCAGCGAGGGAATCACGTATTCGCCTACCGCCGGAATGAACACCAGCAGCGACCCGGCGACGATGCCCGGCATCGACAGCGGCAGCGTGATGCGCAGGACCGCGCGGATCGGACCACAGCCCAAATCCTGCGCCGCTTCCAGCAGCGTCAGGTCGTGCTTTTCCAGATTCGCGTACAGCGGCAGAATCATGAACGGCAAATACGAATACACGATGCCCACATACACCGCGAAGCTGGTGTTCATCATCTGCAGCGGTTCGTCGATGATGTTGAGCCACAGCAGCACGTTATTGATCACGCCATCGGTTTTCAGCAGGCCGATCCACGCATACACGCGCAGCAGAAATGAAGTCCAGAACGGCAGCATCACCAGCATCAGATACACATTGCGCGAGGTTGGCGGGCAGCGCGCAATCGCATAGGCCATGGGATATCCCAGCAGCAGGCACAGCAGCGTTGAAATGGCCGCAACCTTTATCGAGTAGAACCACGCGCTGACGTACAGCGGTTCGTTCAACAGGTATTGATAGCTGTCGAATTGCAGCTTCAATCGCAGCACGCCATCCTCTGCCCAGCGCAGTATCGATTCATACGGCGGCCGGGCCATCGGCGCAAACTGGGCGAAGGAGATTTCCAGAACGATCAGCAGCGGAATCAGAAACAGCACCAGCAGCCACACATAGGGAATCGCGACCACCGCACGCTGTCCGGCAGGCAATCGCAACCTGATGCGCGCAGGCTGACCCATTACCGCGTCAACACGACGGGGCTGCCCGCCCGCCAGGTCAGATACACCTGTTCATCCCATTCGATGCGCTGGCCGTGAGTCACCCGCGCAATGTTGGGCTGAGTGACCCGCACGACTTTGCCGCCATCGGCCTGCACCAGATAGATCGACATATCGCCCATGTAGGCAATCTCGCGCACCACCCCGCGCACGCAGTTCTCGCCGGTGTGCTCGGGCGGTTCGCGCAGCAGATGAATTCGCTCGGGCCGAATCGCCGCGCAAACGCTCTGACCCGGCGAGGCGTCCACCGCGTAATCCACATGCACCACACCGCCCAGCTCATCGCACTGAATGCGCGCCTGCCCCTCCTGCGCCTCGATCAACCGTCCCTCGAACAGATTGACCGACCCGATGAAATCGGCCACAAACTTGCTGTTCGGCGCTTCGTAAATCTGCGACGGCGTGCCGATCTGCACGATCTGCCCGTGATTCATCACACCGATGCGCGAAGCCAACGTCATCGCCTCTTCCTGATCGTGCGTGACGACGATGAACGTAACGCCCAATTGCTGCTGAATGTTGATCAACTCGAACTGCGTATGTTCGCGCAGTTTCCGGTCGAGCGCGCCCAGCGGTTCATCCAGCAACAGCAGCTTCGGGCGCTTGACCAGCGCCCGCGCCAGCGCCACGCGCTGCTTCTGACCACCGGATAACTGATGCGGCCGGCGCTTGGCATACTCCGTGAGCCTGACTATCGACAGCATCTGACTGACGCGCTCGGCGATCTGCGCCTTGGGCAAATGCTCCTGCTCCAGGCCAAACGCGATGTTCTTCTCCACCGTCATATGCGGGAACAGCGCATAGGACTGAAACATCATGTTCACGGGCCGCTGATACGGCGGGATGGCCGCCAAATCCTGCGCATCCAGAACGACACTGCCGGCGCTGGGCGTTTCAAACCCCGCCAGCATCCGCAGCAGCGTGGACTTGCCGCAGCCCGAACCGCCCAGCAAGCAAAAAATTTCGCCCTTGTAGATGTCGAGCGAGACATCGTTCACCGCCGCGAAATCGCCAAAGCGCTTGGTTACACCACTGATCCGCACATACGGTTCGGCGGCCGGATCGCTCCAAGGCTCCAGGGCATTGCCATCGTTACGGCTTCTGACCATCGTATCGCCGTGCTATTTGCCGGTGCGAAAGCGCGTCCAGGTGCGCGTCAACTCGCGGGTGAACTCCGGGCTTTCGGGCAAATCCGGCGCCAGCTTCGTCATCAGCTCCGGTGGCGGAAAGATGCTGGGATCATTCCTGACCTCGGGCTTGATCAGCGACCACGAAGCGGCAACGCTGTTGGCGTAGCTGAGAAAACTGCTGTTCTTCGCCGCCACATCCGGGCGCAGCAGGTAGTCGATGAACCGATGCGCGCTGTCCACATGCGCCGCATCTTCGGGGATCGCCATGTTGTCGAAGAACATCATCGCGCCCTGCTCGGGAATGCTGTATTTCACAACGACGCCATTACCGGCTTCAACGGCGCGGTTATGCGCTTGCAGCACATCGCCCGACCACCCCAGCGCCAGACAAATCTCGCCATTGGCCAAATCTTCGATGTACCGGGAAGAATTGATCAGCCGAACATGCGGGCGAATTTTCATCAGCACGTCTTCGGCGGCTTTCAGGTCTTCGGGCCTTTCGCTGTTGGCGTCCCGGCCCAGATAGATCAGCACGGTGCCAATCACCTCGCTGGGCGCATCGAGAATCGACACACCGCATTTGGCGAATTGGGACACGACCTGCGGATCGTAGAGCATCGCAAAACTGCTCACCGGCGCGTTCGGCATCGCCTCGCTGATCTTCGCCTCGTTGTACGCAATGCCCGACGTACCCCACATGTAGTTGACCGAATACTCGTTGCCGGGGTCGAACACCTGCAAACGCTGCGTGAGACTGGGGTCGAGATTCGCAAGATTGGGCAGCAGCGATTTATCGAGCTTGCGGTAGATGCCAGCCTTGATCTGGCGGGCAAGAAACGCCGTGGAAGGAATCACCACGTCGTAGCCGGTGCGACCGGCAAACAGTTTGGTCTCCAGCAATTCGTTGGAGTCCATCACCTCGTAGTTCACCTTGATGCCGGTTTCGGTGGTGAAGTCCGTCAGCACCGCAGGGTCGATGTAGTCCGACCAGTTGTAGACATTGACCACACCGGAGGCTTCGGAGGCCGCCGGCTTGCCGCCGCCACAGGCAGCAAGCAGCGCGCCGCAGGCGCCCAGCATGGCGAGCCGAAGCAATTGGGCAGACATCGCAAAATCCTCGTTCGGATGGTGGTTGGCAAACAGGGGCGCGGGCGCAAACGGGCGCTAATATAGCAGTTACCGCAGGCCGCGCACCCGCCCGGCACGCCCCTTGCGCGCTTCAGACATTCAGCAGCAAATGCTCGCGTTCCCAGGAGCTGATGACCTCCAGAAACACCTCGTATTCGGCCTGCTTGACGATGGAAAAGGCCGCCACGAAAGACTCCCCCAGCAACGCAATCAGCGGCTCGCACTCGGTGAGCCGGCGCAGCGCGGTATCGAGCGCACGCGGCAGCGAGAACGGCAGGTCATGCGCGCTGCCGGTGATCGGCTCGCTGGGCGCAATGTTCTCCACCATGCCCAGATAGCCGCAGGCCAGCGAGGCGGCAATGGCAAGATAAGGATTGGCGTCGGCCCCCGCGATGCGATTCTCGATGCGACGGCTCTCCGGCTCCGACACCGGCACGCGCAGACCGGCGGTGCGATTGTCGTAGCCCCATTGCACATTGATCGGCGCAAGCGCAGCGCGCGTGATGCGGCGATACGAATTCACGTTCGGCGCCAGCAGCGCCATCGCCGCAGGCAGATACTTTTGCAGGCCGCCGATGTGCGCGAAGAACAACGGCGAGGGCGAACCATCCGGATTGCTGAAGATATTGGCCCGCGTCTTGCGATCGACGACGCTCTGGTGAACGTGCATCGCGCTGCCCGGCTCCTTGCTGTGCGGCTTGGCCATGAACGTCGTGTACATCTTGTGCCGCAACGCCGCCTCACGCGCCGTGCGCTTGAACAAAAACGCCTGATCAGCCAGATCGAGCGGATCGCCATGCAGCAGGTTGATTTCCATCTGCGCGGGGCCATCTTCATGGATCAGCGTGTCGATCTCGATGTCCTGCGCTTCGCAGAAGGCGTAGATGTCGTCGAACAGCGGATCAAACTCGTTTACCGCAGCGATGCTGTAACTCTGACGCCCCGGCTCGGCGCGACCGGAGCGGCCAATGGGCGGCTTCAACGGATAGTCGGCGTCGATGTTCGGCTCGATCAGATAAAACTCCAACTCCGGCGCAATCACCGGGTCCCAGCCGCGCTGCGCATAAAGCGCCAGCACATGACGCAGCACATGGCGCGGCGCCATCGTCACCGGCAGGCCGTTGGCATAGAAGCAATCGTGAATCACCTGCGCAGTAGGCTCGGCGGCCCACGGCACCACACGCACCGTGCGCGCATCGGCCTTCAGCACGATGTCGATCTCCGCCGGACTCATCGCCGAACCCGTTTCATCCGGATAATCGCCGGTAACGGTTTGCAGAAAGATGCTTTCCGGCAAACGCATGCCCGCATCGGCGGCGAATTTCTCCGCCGGCATGATCTTGCCGCGTGCGATGCCGGCCATGTCGGGGATGATGGCCTCCACCTCCGATATGCCGCGCTCGCGGAAGAATTGATGGATGTCGGTCATGTGATCACCTTTTCCTCATCGCTCGGCAGCGCGTTCACGAGCCGCCGCACCAAAGGCGGCGAACAGCGCAACCGAAAACGGATTCTCGCGCGCCTTCCATTCCGGATGCCATTGCACCGCCAGCGCAAAACGGCGCGCATCGCGCACACGGAACGCTTCGATCAGTCCATCGTCGGCCCGCGCTTCTTCCACCAGACCCGCACCCAGTTCGCGGATGCCCTGATGATGCAGCGAATTCACGTCGATGCGCTCGCGGCCCGCCAGATCATGCAGCACGCCGCCCTGCATCAGCGTCACCGCATGCGCGGGACCGTACTGCACATCCAGAGGCTGCGAGGCGTCTTCATGATGCGTGCGCAGGCCGGGCGTTTCGGCAACGTGCTGCCACAGCGTTCCGCCGCAGGCCACGTTCATCTCCTGAAAGCCGCGACACACCCCCAGCAACGGCACGCCCTGTTCGATGGCCCGCGCGATCAGCGGCAACGCCGTCGCATCGCGCGCCGGATCATGCCAGGTGCCTTCGCGACTGGCCTCGCCGCCATAGCGATACGGCTCGATGTTCGACGGACTGCCCGGAAAAAACAGGCCATCCACGCCATCGAGCAGCTCTTGCAGGCCCAGCCCTTCGCCCAGCGAGGGGATCAGCAGGGGCAGCGCCCCGGCGCAATCCAGAATCGCGGCGATGTATTTTTCGCCAACGGCATGGAAGGGATGCGCGCCCAGCATGCGCCGGTCGGCGGGAATTGCGATGACGGGTCTTCGTGTCGCCATGTCGAGGCGCGATTAGACCACAAGTATCATTCCCCCATGCACACCCCCTGGTACTGGACCTCAACGTCCGAGCCCGCGCCGCTGGCGCCGCTGCAAGGCGATGCCGATTGCGACGTGGGCATCGTCGGCGGGGGCCTGGCGGGCATCTCGGCGGCGCTGCATCTGGCGCAGCGCGGCTATCGCGTCACCGTGCTGGAAGCGCAGCGCATCGGCTGGGGCGCCTCCGGACGCAGCGGCGCGCAGGCGCTGCCCGGCGTCGCGGCCAGCCAGCAAACGCTGCGCGCGCTGATCGGCGATGCCGATGCGCGCCGCGTGTGGGAGATGTCGGTCGAAGCATTGAGCCTGATGCGCCAACAGATCACCGCGCATCACATCGACTGCGATCTGATCGACGGACAAATCCACGCCGCCATCAAGCCCCGCCAGCATCGGGAACTGATCGCCTGGACCGAAGAACTGCGCAAAAACTACGGCTACACCAGCGTGCAGATGCTGGACCACACCGAGTTGCGCGAACACATCGACAGCAAGCGCTATCTCTCCGGCATGCTCGACACCAACGCCGCGCACCTGCAACCGCTGAAATACCTGCGCGGCCTCGCCGACGCCGCACGCAGCGCAGGCGCGCTGATCCACGAACACACGCGCGCAACGCACTACTCCCGCAGCGCCGGTCAACTGTTGCTGCACACCGCTCACGGCAACCTCGCCTGCCGCCACATCCTGTTCGCCGGCAATGCGTGGCTGGGCCGCACGGTTCCCTCACTCGCGCGGCGCATCATGCCGGTAGGCACCTACATCATCGCCACCGAACCGCTGGACCACGCGCTGGCCACTTCATTGCTGCCGAAGAACACCGCAATCACCGACATCAATTGGGTGCTGGATTATTTTCGCCGCAGCAGCGATCACCGTCTGCTGTTCGGCGGGCGCGTCAGCTATTCGGGCCTCGACCCGCTGGGCACCGCACGCGCCACGCGCCAACGCATGTTGCGCGTGTTCCCACAACTGGCGCAGGCGCGCATCACACATGCCTGGGGCGGTTATGTGGACATCACGATGAACCGCGCGCCGGACTTCGGACGACTGGAACCGGATGTGTACTACCTGCAAGGCTTCTCCGGTCACGGCATCGCACTGACCGGCATCGCCGGACTTCTGGCCGCCGAAGCCATCGCAGGCGTCAGCGAACGCTTCGACGTATTCACGCGCATCGCGCACCGCCCCTTTCCCGGCGGCGCGCTGCTGCGCCGTCCGCTGCTGGTGCTGGCGATGCTGTACTTTCGTCTGCGCGACCTGCTCTAGATTTTTTTTTCACCGCAAGGCTTGACGAACAATTCTGCAATTCATAATATGAATCTGAAATACATATTATAGTGACTCGACCAGCGAGGGGAATCTGATGAGCCTTTACGAACAACTCGGCGGTGAAGCAGCCGTCAATCTGGCTGTGGACATCTTCTACCGCAAGGTTTTGCGCGACGATCGCATCAAGCATTATTTCGACGACGTGGACATGGCCCGCCAGTCGGCCAAACAGAAGGCGTTTTTGACGATGGCCTTCGGCGGTCCCAACAACTACACCGGCGCAGACATGCGCCGCGCCCATGCACATCTGAAAGGGCTCAACGATTCGCACTTTGACGCCGTGGTGGAAAATCTCGGCGCCACGCTGAAAGAACTGAACGTGCCCGATGATCTGATCGCGCAGGTTGCGGCGGTTGCCGAGACCACGCGCAACGATGTACTGAACAAGTAACTGATGCCGACGGTCACCTATGGTGGCCAGGCGTTCGAGTGCGGCGAAAAGCAGTCCGTGCTCGAATGTCTGACCGCCGCCGGAATCCAGCGCCCGAGTTCCTGCCGGTCTGGCACCTGCCAAACCTGCATGATGCGCGCGGTTTCCGGCAGCGTGCCCGAACGTGCGCAGAAGGGGTTGAAGAGCACACTGCTGGCGCGGAATTGTTTTCTGCCCTGCGTGTGTTTTCCGGACGGCGATATGGAGATCGCCGATCTGGGAGATGTGGGCAAGCTCCAGGGCGAAGTCACGTCCGTTGAACCCTTCGGCGGCGACATCCTCAGCGTGCGCATCAAGCCGCTTGCGCCCTTCGACTATCGCGCCGGCCAATTCATCCGCTTCTTCAAGGACGATCACACCATTCGCAACTACTCGCTGGCCAGCGTGCCGGCGCTGGATCAGCACCTGAACCTGCACGTGCGGCGCATGCCCAACGGACGGGTCAGCAACTGGATGGCCGAACATCTGAAAGTCGGCGATACGGTCACGATTTCCGAAGCATCGGGCGATTGCCTGTATGCGCCCGGCAAGCCGGAGCAGAACATCCTGCTGATCGGCACCGGTTC
>JAITMN010000210.1 GCA_031277355.1 Nevskiaceae bacterium
CATGATCGACAAACGCGAACGCATCATCACTCGCGTGGCGCGCGAATTGCGCGATGGCGACTACGTCAATCTGGGCATTGGCATGCCGACGCTGGTGGCCAACCATGTGCCTGCGGGCATCCACATCACATTACATTCCGAGAATGGCATGCTCGGCGTCGGAGCCTATCCGCTTGAAGAGGAGATCGATGCCGATCTGATCAATGCCGGCAAGGAAACCGTGACCGAACTGCCCGGCAGCAGTTATTTCAGCAGCGCCGATTCCTTTGCGATGGTGCGCGGCGGCCACATCGACCTGACCGTGCTCGGCGCGCTGGAGGTTGACGAGCAGGGCAACCTTGCCAACTGGATGGTTCCCGGCAAGAGGGTGAAGGGAATGGGCGGCGCGATGGACCTGGTTGCGGGCGCGAAGAAGGTCATCATCGCGATGGAGCACACCACGCGCGATGGCGGGCACAAAATTCTGCCGCGATGCACGCTGCCGCTGACGGGGGCCGGAGTGGTGAACCGCATCGTCACCGAACTGGCGGTCATCGACGTGACGCCCCAAGGGCTCGTGCTGCGCGAAATTGCCAGCGATACGACGCTCGATGCGGTGAAAGCGGCGACCGGCGCGAAGCTGCACACCGACGCAGCGCTGGGGACGTTCTGACGGTGCGCGCCGCCGGGCGCGTCCGCGAGCCTACTCCTCCGTGCCCACCCGATTGGCGATGATCCTTCGCAGAAAATCCTTCAACTGCACGAATTCCTCATTCGAAAATCCGCTCAACTGCTGGTTGTACACGCGCGCCAGGTGATGCGGGATGCGTGTGGTCAGTTCGCGGCCCTGGTCCGTCAGCGTCAGCACCACCACGCGGCGGTCTTGCTCGCTGCGGCTGCGCGTCAGCAGGCCCTTGACCTCCAGGCGGTCGAGCATGCGCGTCATCGCGCCGGTGTCGGTGCTCAGGTCGCGCGCCAGACTCGCCGCAGTGGGGTTGCCGCCGCGCGAAATGATCAGCAGCGGCGCCCATTGCACGGCGGTGAGGCCGTGGGGGCGCATGTCCGTCTCGATGGCGCGGTTCAGCGCGGACATCGTCTGGCGCAGCAGGTAGCCGAGAGACTCCTCGGCGGACCAATTCTCGCCGCTGTAAAAGTTGGCAGGCTGGCGAGGCAGACTGTTTTGGGTATTCATGGGGGCGGACAGTATTTGCATAGGCAACGATAGTCAATCCCGTTTTGCCGCGAGCGCGTATACTGGGCCCCGCCATGAGCGCCACCCCTGAAAGTTTTGAGTCCGCCTTCTCCAAGGCGGTGGATTTGGGCAATCGCCTCGCCGATCGGGACAAAGACGCCGATCTGTGGGATATCGCCGACGGCCTGCTGGCCGGCGCGGTGCAGTACTGGCTGTATTCCCGCCAGCCCTGCGGCGATCCGCACTGCGAGGACTGCCTGCCGATCGGCACTGCCGAAGCGCGTCTGGCCGAGTTGAAACGGCTGGTCACCGAGCTCGCCACCGAGAGCGAGTACTACCACACGCCTGCTGATTCCAACGCCGGTCGAGCCTGACGATGATTCAAACCGAAGTTGTCATCGTGGGCGCAGGTCCGTGCGGGTTGTTCCAGATTTTTGAGTTGGGACTGCTGGGCATCAAGGCGCATATCCTCGATTCGCTGGCCGGACCGGGCGGGCAGTGCGCGGAGTTGTATCCCGAGAAGCCGATCTACGACATTCCCGCGTTGCCCGTGTGCGGCGCACAGGAATTGATCGACCGGCTGCTGCGGCAGATCGAACCCTTTGGTGCAACGATGCACTTCGGGCAGGAAGTCACCGAAGTGCGCCAGCGTGCAGACGGCCGCTTCGACGTGAAAACCGCCGGCGGCCTGGAGTTCGACGCGGGCGCAATCGTCATTGCCGGCGGCGTCGGTTCGTTTCAGCCACGACGACTCGGCGTTGAAGGCGCCGCTGCCTTCGAAGGCACGCAGATTTTCTATCGCGTGCAGAAGGCCGCTGAATTCCACGACAAGCATCTGGTGATTTTCGGCGGCGGTGATTCGGCGCTGGATTGGACGCTCGATCTTGCTGACAAAGCCAAGTCGCTGACGCTGGTGCATCGGCGCGCGGAGTTTCGCGCCGCGCCCGCGTCGGTGACGCGCATGCGCGAGTTGGCCGCAGCCGGAAAGCTCACCTTCATCGAAGGCATTGCGCAATCGCTGCGCACGCAAGGCGAGCGTCTCACCGGCGTTACCGTGAAGGGCAACGATGGCGTGATGCACGAACTTGCTGCCGATGCACTGCTGGCCTTCTTCGGCCTTGCGCCGAAGCTCGGGCCGATTGCCGAATGGGGCCTCGCGCTGGAAAAACGCGCGCTGGTGGTGGACACCGAAAAATTCCAGACCAACGTGCCCGGCATCTTCGCGGTGGGCGACATCAACACCTATCCGGGCAAGAAAAAGCTGATTCTCTCGGGCTTTCATGAAGCAGCGCTGGCTGCGTTCGGTATTCAGAACTATCTGTACCCGAACAAGCGTCAGTTCCTGCAATACACGACGACGAGCCCGGTGATGCATCAAAGACTGGGCGTGACGGATACCGCGTCCGCCGACGCCGGCTGAAGTTCAAGGCGCGTTCGATGCAAGCTGCACTGGCCGAATTGTTGCAGCTTCTTGAACTGGAGCGATTGGAGATCAATCTGTTCCGTGGCGCGAGTCGCGACATCGGCAGCCCGCAGGTATTCGGCGGGCAGGTGTTGGGGCAGGCGCTGCAAGCGGCCTATGCCACGGTGGAAGGCCGCGTCGCTCACTCGCTGCATGCGTATTTTCTGCGGCGCGGGGACTTTCGCGCGCCCATTGTCTACGAAGTGGATCGCAGCCGCGACGGGCACAGTTTTTCCAGCCGCCGCGTGGTCGCCATTCAACATGGCGAGCAGATTTTTCACATGGCCGCTTCGTTCCAGTCGCCCGAAGAAGGATTGGCGCATCAGATCGACATGCCGACAGTGCCGCCGCCGGAGCAGTTGCCGGACCTGCGCGAATTGCTGGAACAGGTGCGCTCGCCGTTGCCGCCATCGCTCGCGCGCTTTGCGGGCCGACATTCGCCGTTCGAGTTCCGGCCCGTGCAGGCGCCGGCGTTGCATGATCCCCGCCGCGAAGCGCCGCGTCAGGATTTATGGCTGCGCACCGTCGATCGGCTTGGCGACGATGCGGTGATGCACACCTGTCTGCTCGCCTATGTTTCCGACTACCACCTGATCGCCACCGCGATGCGGCCGCATGGCTACACAATGGCAAGTCCGGGTGTCGTGATCGCCAGCATCGATCACGCGATGTGGTTTCATCGTCCGGCGCGCGTGGATGAGTGGCTGCTCTATTCGATTGAAAGCCCTGCGGCGGCGGGTGCGCGGGCTTTTGCTCGCGCCAGTCTGTTCACGCGCGAGGGCGTGTTGGTGGCGAGCACGGCGCAGGAAGGGTTGCTGCGGGTCACGGAGCACTGACTCCCGCCCGCGCCGTTGTGGTTCGCGTTACTTCGCCGGAGCGGGCTGAATGAACTCCACGATGTTGCCCGCCGGGTCCACACCCATGCCGATGCGGATGCCGGTGTCGCCATAGGCGAAAGGCTCGCGCTGCATCTTGCCGCCTGCGGCCTTCCACGCCTTCACCGTGGCGTCGATGTCGGTGACATCGAATACCACATGCGCCATCGTGTCCGCGCCGTCATCGGCGGGGCGAGTCATGATGACCAGATCGCCGCCCTTTTTGGCGCGATTGGCCATCGCCGCGTCTTTCGTTGCGCCGAAGTTCAGCATCACTTCGAGAAATTGCGGCGTCTGGATGCGCTGCACTTCCTGCATGACCAGCGCCTTCTGATAGAACTGCGCCAGCGATGCGGTGTCTTTCGCGCCGATGCGCACGCCGTTCAGCGAGACGTCGGCGTGCGCCGCCGCCGCCAGCACCATCAGCGCGCCGATGCCAAGCCATTGCCGAAGAAGTTTCGTCATGATCTGCTCCTGAGTACCTTGCCGGGGTTGAGAATGTTGTTGGGGTCCAGCGCTTGTTTGATACGGCGCATCGCGGTGAGTTCTGCCGCAGGCGCGTAGCGTTCCAATTCTTCCACCTTCAGTTGGCCGATGCCATGCTCGGCGCTGATGCTGCCGTTCATCTGTGCGGCCAGATCATGCAGCGCGCGTTTCAGCGCCGGTTCGCGCGCAAGGAAAGCCGCCTCATCCGCGCCCTCGCGCTGATTCAGGTTGAAGTGCAGATTGCCGTCGCCGGCGTGACCATAGGCCACGAGATAACCTTCCGGGGCGAGCCGTGCGGCAATGGCTGCGCCGCGTTCGATGAAGGCAGGCAGGCAAGCCACCGGCACGGCAATGTCGTGCTTCAAGCTGCCGCCTGCGGCGCGCTGGGCTTCGGGTATCGTCTCGCGCAGTTTCCAGAAGGCTTTGCGTTGATCGAGACTGCGCGCCAGCACAGCATCGAGCGCAACGCCCTCTTCAATCGCCCGCGCCAGCGTGTGTTCGAGCAGTGCATCCAGATCAGCTTCGCCGCTGCTCGACAACTCCACCAGCAGATACCACGGCGCTGCCGCGCCGCCCGGATCGCGCGTGCCCGGCACATGTTGCAGCACCAATTGCAGCGCCACCTGCGGCGCCAGTTCGCAGCCGGTCAGCGCATCGCCGCTGGTCTGTCGCAATTGGCCCAGCAGTGCAATGGCCGAGGCCGGATCGGGCAGACTCACCCAGGCGGTGGCCCGCGTGCGGATCGCCGGAAACAGCTTCAAACTGGCGGCGGTGATTACCGCGAGCGTGCCTTCGCTGCCGATCAGCAGATTGCGCAGGTCGTAGCCGGTGTTGTCCTTGCGCAGCGCCACGAGGCCGCAGAACAGCTCGCCATCGGCCATCACCGCCTCGACGCCCAGCACCAGATCGCGCGTCATGCCATAGCGCAGCACCGCCGTGCCGCCCGCGTTCGTCGAAAGATTGCCACCAATCTGGCAACTGCCTTCCGAACCCAGACTCAGCGGGAACAGACGATCAGCGGCAGCCGCCGCGCCCTGCACCGACGAGAGCGTGCAACCGGCTTCGGCGATCAGCGAGAAATTCGCCGCATCCACTGCGCGGATGCGATTCAGGCGGCGCATCGACAGCACCACCTGCGTGCCGGAATCATCCGGCGTCGCGCCGCCGCAGTAGCTGGTGTTGCCACCCTGCGGCACCACGCCGATGCGCTGCGCATTGCACCAGTGCAGCAGCGCCTGCACCTGTTCGACGGAGGAAGGTTCGACTACCGCCAGCGCCGCGCCGCGATACAGCTTGCGATGATCGGTGAGATAGGGCGCGGTCTGCTGTGGATCGGTGAGCACGGCGCGCTCGCCCAGGCGTTCGCGCAGTGCAGTGAGCCGGGCTTGTGCGATGACGGCCGGCATCTTGCGCCTGAAGGTTCAGGCCGCAGCGATGGCGGCGCGCCGGCAATCCGGCTTGGTCAGCAGCACCTGCACGTCGCCCAACTGACGCTCGGCGAAGCCGCCTTCGCAGTAGCACAGGTAGAACTCCCACAGGCGCACGAAGCTGTCGGGGTAGCCCAGACGCTTCACTTCATCCAGATTCGCGAAGAAACGCTCGCGCCACATGCGCAGCGTGGGCGCGTAGTGCGGGCCGATGTCTTCGAGGTTGAACAGCTTCATGTCGGTGGCGCGGCATACCGATTCGGCAATCGCGCTGACGCAGGGGATGAAACTGCCGGGGAAGATGTAGCGCTGGATGTAGTCCACCGACCGCAGCGCCTGCGCGTAGAACTGATCCTGAATCGTGATCGCCTGCAACAGCATCGCGCCCGTGGGCTTGAGCAGCGAGGAGCACTTGCCGAAGTAGGTGTCGAGATATTGCGCGCCCACGGCTTCGATCATTTCGATCGACACCAGTTTGTCGAACTGGCCTTTGAGGTCGCGATAGTCTTCAAACAGCAGCGTGATGCGATCGGATAAACCGCGTGCGGCGATTTTGTCGCGGGCGAAGTCGTGCTGTTCGCGCGAGATCGTGGTGGTGGTGACGCGGCAGCCGTAGTTCTCGGCGGCGTGGATGGCAAGGCCGCCCCAGCCGGTGCCGATTTCCACCAGATGATCGTTGGGCGTGAGGGCCAGCTTGCGGCACACGGCGTCGAACTTGGCGAGCGAGGCTTCGTGCAGCGTGGCGTCTTCGTGCAGGAAGATGCCGCAGGAATAGGCCATCGTGTCGTCGAGCATCAGCCGGTAGAGCGGATTGCCCAGATCGTAGTGCGCGGCGATGTTGCGCGCGCTGCCCTGTTTGTTGTTGCGATTGGCCCAGTGCAGCGCGCGGCGCGCCAGCGTTTGCAGCCGCGCGGTGAAGCCGCTTTCCATGTCTTGCAGCACATCGCGGTTCAGCACCATGATGCGTATCAGCGCGGTGAGGTCGTCGCAGCGCCAGTGACCGTTGATGTAGGCTTCGCCCGCGCCCACGGCTCCCTGCGAGGCCGTCAGCGGCCAGAACTGCGGGTGCTGCACATGGATCGTGGCGGCAAGGCCGCAGCGCGCGGTGCGTTGACCAAAGCGCAGCCGCTCATCGCCATCGACGACGGTGACCTCGCCATCCTTCAATTGCCGCAGGCGCGCGATCAGCCCTTTGCGGGCGATGTTCGTCAATGCGCCGGCCTCGCCGCTGGCGGCGGGCGCGGCGTCGGGGATGATCGTCGGCTTCGTGGCGGTGCTCATTGCCCCGCAGACTGGATGCGGCGCGGCGAATGATCGCGCGCTTCGACGGGCACCGGCTTCAAATCCCAGATGATGCCGAACCACGACAGCACCTTGAGGATGTAGTAGCTGACGTCGATTTCCCACCAGTAGAAACCCTGCCGCACCGAGTTGGGGTAGTGATGGTGGTTGTTATGCCAGCCCTCGCCCAGCGTCAGGATGGCCAGCATCCAGTTGTTGCGGCTGGTGTCGCCGGTGCGATAGCGCTGCTTGCCGAACACATGCGACAGCGAGTTGATCGTGTAGGTGGCGTGGTAGCACACCACGGTGCTGATGAAAAAGCCCCAGATCAGCATCTGCCAGCCGTTCGTGCCCAGGTGCGGGGCAACCTTGTTCAGCAGTACGCCGAGCAGGAACATGCCCACACCCAGCAGCGTGGGCACGACCATGTCGAAGCGGTCGAGCCAGCGCAGTTCGCGGTACTTGAGCAGGTCGCGCACGTACTTCAGGTCGGGGGTGAAGCCACGGTGCGTGAGGAACCAGCCCATGTGCGCACGCCAGAAACCCACCTGCTTGGGCGAATGGATGTCGCCTTCCTGATCCGAGTGCGAATGATGATGGCGGTGATGCGCCGCCCACCAGATCGGGCCGCGCTGCACGGCCGACGCGCCGAGCAGACCAAAGATGAACTGGCCGACGCGCGAGGTCTTGAAGGTGCGATGCGAGAAGTAGCGGTGATACAGGCCGGTGATGGCGAACATGCGCACCACGTAGGCGATCAGCGCCACGATCACGGCAATCGGGCTGATGCCCACCCAGATCACGGCCAGGCAAGCCACATGCATGCCGATGAACGGCACGATACGCGACCACTCGACTTTATCCTGAGTCGGGTCATCCGCGCCGAGGGCTTGTTCGGCGGCGCGTCGTTCGTTATCCAGCCAGCGGGGCAAGCGCATCGTTACCTCGTCAAACGGTCAGTAGTTGGCACGAAACTGCCAATGATAGCCGGACGGGAATATAACGTCTTCCCATTCGGCTGACATCGGGGAAGTGCTTAATTTTCAGCCATTGGCCGAGGCTCGCAGCGCGGCGATGCGCTCGTCCAGCGGCGGATGGCTCATGAACAGCTTTTTCAGGCCCGCGCCAGCGCCTCCACCGATGCCGAAGGCATTCAATGCCCCCGGCAGTGGTTCGTTGGAGGCCGATTTCAGCCGCTCCAGCGCGGCGATCATGTTGCCGGAGCCTGCCGCCTTCGCGCCGCCCGCGTCGGCGCGGAATTCGCGGTGGCGGGAGAACCACATCACGATGATGCTGGCGAGCACGCCGAACACTATCTGACAGATCATCACCGAGGCGAAGTAGCCGATGCCCCGGCCGTTTTCGCTGCGAAACACCGCGCGGTCGATGATTTCCCCGGCAATGCGGCTGAGGAAAATCACGAAGGTGTTGACGATGCCCTGGAGCAGCGTCAGCGTGACCATGTCGCCGTTGGCCACATGCGCGATTTCATGGCCCAGCACCGCTTCGACCTCGTTGGGCTTCATCGAGCGCAGCAGGCCGGTGCTGACTGCCACCAGCGAGGCGTCGCGGCGTGCGCCGGTGGCAAAGGCGTTGGGTTGGGGGGAATCGAAGATGCCCACTTCGGGCATGCCGATGCCGGCCTGTTCGGCCAGCGAGCGCACCGTGGAGACCAGCCACTGCTCGGTGTTGTTGGCTGGCTGGGCGATGACCCGCACGCCCATGGCGCGCTTGGCCATGAATTTGGACATCGCCAGCGAAATCAGCGAGCCGCCGAAGCCGAACAGCGCCGAAAAGATCAGCAGGCCGCCCATGCCGCCCTGCTGGGCCATCAGCCGGTCGAGGCCGAGCAGGCGGGCAACGATGGACAGAACCAGCACCACCGCGAGGTTGGTGCCGAGGAACAGAAGTATGCGTTTCATGGTGCCCCGATAATGGGGGGCATTCCCCGCACACTCAAGGGAAAAAATCAGCCGGAAATCAACGAATTGGGCTAAAGGCGGGTTCAGTAGTTGTCGTCGTCTTCGTCGTCGTCCCAGTCGTCGTCCTCGTCTTCGTCATCCTCGTCGTCGTCCCAATCGTCATCGTCATCGTCGTCTTCGTCCTCATCATCCTCGTCTTCGTCGTCCTCGTCCTCATCGTCATCGTCATCGTCATCGTCATCTTCGTCGTCATCGTCGTCCTGAGCCGAACCGGTCCAGCCTTCCGGCTCCTCGATGCGTTCGAGGTCCATTTCATGCCAGACGTCGAGGTCCAGTTCCTCGATGTCGCCATCCAGGTATTCGATTTCCACCAGTTCGGCGTCCTCGTCGACGGAGAGCACGCGGAAGCTCTCATCGTCTTCGAGATTTTCGTACCACTGGCCCTTCACTGGCTCGTAATCTCTGCCCACAGTCGCTCCCTGGTCATGCGCTGGTTGATTGGAACTTTCGGTAGTTTAGGTCGCGGCAACAAGCGGAGCAACGGCGCGAGACTGCTATAGTTGCGCCCCGATGCAAAGCCGCCGCAGCCGATCCACTCATTCGCCATTGACTGAGGCCAAACGGGTCGTCGTCAAGGTGGGCTCGGCGTTGCTGGTGGATTCGCAGTCGGGGCGGCTCAATCGCGCCTGGCTCGAAGCGCTGACCGATGATCTTCGCCGCATGCGGCGGCGGGGTCAGCAGATCATTCTGGTGTCGTCGGGCGCGATTGCGCTGGGGCGGCGGCATCTGAATCTGCCCTCCGGCGCGCTGAGTCTGGAACAGAAGCAGGCCGCAGCCGCAGTGGGGCAGATTCGCCTCGCGCATGCTTACAAAGAATTGCTGGAAGATGATTCGATCACCGTTGCGCAGGTGTTGCTGACGCTGCAAGACAGCGAACTGCGGCGGCGATATCTCAACGCACGCGCCACGCTGAACACGCTGCTGGATTTGGGCGCGATTCCGGTGATCAACGAGAACGACACCGTGGCTACCAGCGAGATTCGTTATGGCGACAACGACCGTCTGGCCGCGCGCGTGGCGCAGATGGCAAGCGCCGATTGTCTGGTGCTGCTGTCGGATGTGGATGGACTGTACACCGCTGATCCGAATGTGAATCCGCAGGCGCAGTTTCTGGCCGAAGTGGCGCAGATCACGCCTGAGATCGACGCGATGGCCGGCGGGTCGGCATCGGCAGTGGGGTCGGGGGGGATGTCCACGAAGATCACGGCGGCGCGGATTGCGGTGGCGGCGGGGTGCTATCTGTGTATCGCGGCGGGACAGCCGCGTCATCCGCTGCGGCGCATCGAGTCCGGCGCGCGTTGCACCTGGTTCTTGCCTGCGGCCACGCCGGTGGCGGCGCGCAAGCAGTGGATCGCGGGGAGTTTGAAGCCGGCGGGACAGATTCATATCGATGCCGGCGCTGCGCAGGCGCTGGCGCGGGGGCGCAGTCTGCTGCCGGCTGGTGTGACGGGCGCGACGGGGCAGTTTGAGCGCGGCGATGCGGTGCAGGTGATGGATGCGCAGGGCAGCGTGCTGGCGCATGGATTGGCGGCGTATTCCTGCGAGGACGTGCTGCGTATCATGGGCCGGCGCAGCAATCAGATCGAAGCGCTGGTGGGTTATCGCGGGCGCGATGAGATCATTCACCGCGATGATCTGGTGTTGTTGTGAAGGGGATGGAACGATGAATACCGCCGCTGAATCCGCTGGCGCTGCTGCGACGCTCAACGAGCAGATGCAGGCTTTGGGCCGCACTGCTGCGGCTGCGCGCGGTGCGCTGGCGCAGTCTTCCGGCGCGGTGCGCAATGCGGCGCTGGCTGCTGCGGCGCATGCGCTGCGTGCGCAGCGTGCGCAGATTCTGGCGGCCAATGCGCAGGACATGGCCGATGCGCAGGCGCGCAATCTGAGCAGCGCGATGCTCGATCGGCTGCGCCTCGATGACAAGCGCGTGGAGTCGATGGCGCGCGGCATCGAAGACATCATCGCGTTGCCCGATCCGCTGGGCAGCGTGGCGGCCGAGTGGACGCGCCCCAATGGTCTGCACATTCAGCGCGTGCGTGTGCCGCTGGGTGTAATTGGCATCATCTACGAGAGTCGGCCCAATGTAACGGCCGATGCCGGCGCGCTGTGTTTGAAGTCGGGCAATCCGGTGATTCTGCGTGGCGGTTCGGAGAGCCGGCAGTCGAGCGCGGCGATTCATGCGTGTTTGCTTGAAGGCTTGCGCGCGGCGGGGTTGCCTTCAGGGGCGATTCAATTGGTGCCCACTGCCGATCGCGCGGCGGTGGGCATGATGCTGGCGGGGCTGAATCGCTGCATCGACGTGATCGTGCCGCGCGGCGGTCGCAGTCTCGTTGAGCGCGTGCAGGCCGAAGCGCGCGTGCCGGTGATCGGGCATCTGGAAGGGCTGTGTCATGTGTATGTGGATCGCGATGCCGATCCGGAGATGGCGCGCGACATCGTGGTGAATGCGAAGCTGCGTCGCACCGGCATTTGCGGCGCGGCCGAAACGCTGCTGGTGGATCGCGGCTGTCCGGGTGCGTTGTTGCCATTTCTGCTCGATGCGCTGGCCGAAGGCGGCTGCGAACTGCGCGGCGATGAGGCGGTGCAGCGCGCCGATCAGCGCGTGAAGCCGGCCACGGAACAGGATTGGAGCACCGAGTATCTCGACGCCATCATCTCGGTGCGTATCGTCGATGGCGTGGAAGGGGCGATTGAACACATCGCGCGTTATGGTTCGGCGCATACCGATTCCATCGTGACGAACAACGCGGCCACCGCCGAGCGATTCTTGCGCGAGCTGGATAGCGCGATTCTGCTGCACAACGCTTCCACGCAGTTCGCCGATGGCGGTGAATTCGGCATGGGCGCGGAGATCGGCATATCCACGGATCGCTTCCACGCACGCGGACCCGTGGGCGTGGAACAGTTGACCAGCTACAAGTATGTGGTGCGCGGCAGCGGGCAGGTGCGGCCGGGGTGATCCGGCCGCTGCGTGAAGCGGCTGCGCGTCAGCGCTTGATTTTCAGCAGGTCATCGAGCGCGGCGCGCACCTGTTCGTTCCACAGTTCGGCCACTTGTCGCCCGGCGGGCAGATCGGTCCACGGACGGCGCCATGCAACGGTGCCCTTGCCATCCACGATCAGCACGCCGGGGATGTATTGGATGCCATAGTCTTCGGCAATCTTGTCGCCGTTGACGATGGCAATGGGCTTGAAGCCCAGGCTGTTCACATAGGCGCGCGGGTCGCCTTGGCCGTCTTCCTTGGCATCGATGGCAACGATTTTCACGCCCTGCGCGGCGTAGTCGGCCTGAATGTTTTTCAGATAGGGCATGAAGGCTTTGCAGTAGGGGCACCACGTTGCCCAGAACACGACCACGGCGGGCTTGCCCGCAGCAACGGCGGGGAATTCCACCGCGCGACCGTCGAAGTCCCTGGCGTAGAAACGCGGGGCGACATCGCCTTTCTCGACCGCTGCGCCGATGGCGGGCAGCATCGCGGCCAGCAGCGTTGCGGCAATGGCAAGAGCCTTGATTCGTGAGTTCATCGGGTGCCTCCGGACTGGCGACGTATTCGCATCGTATCAGACCCGACATTCGGCCCCGGCGGATTGCGCAATACGGTGACCAGATGCGCCCGCGCCTGAAGGTACTCGGTGCTGCGCGGGCCGAGAGCGATGCAGGCGATCAGCTTGCGCTTGGCGCTGGCGCAGACTTCGGGCATCGGCGCGCAGGCGTCGGGCACCGCCTGCCACAGCGCGCGAGCCAGCGCTTCCTTGCCGCGCGCCGCGTTGTCGAGCATGTGCCAGCCTTCCTCCCACACCAGCAGTCTGGCCAGCAGCGCCAGCGGGCTCGTGAGCTGGGCCTTGCTTTCGGCCGACGGCAGCGTGCGTGGCTGTTGCAACCACGTTTGCAGATTCGGTGAGGACAGCGGCTTGGCGATGGCGTAACCCTGCCCGTGATCCACGCCCAGGATCACGCAGGCTTCCAGCAGCTCCACCGTTTCGATGCCTTCGACAACCACCTGTCTGCCCAGGCCATGCCCCAGCCGCGTGAGCTGGTGAATGAAACGCAGCGTGCTGTAGGGATTGCTTTCGACCTGACTGACGATGCTGCGGTCGATCTTGATGACGTCGAAGGGCATCGTGCGCAGGCGTGCCAGACTGCTGTAGCCCTTGCCCAGATCATCTTCGGCCAGATGCAGGCCGAGCTTCTTGTACTGGCTGAGCACGTCCAGAAGATTCACGTTCTGCGCGACTTCATCGGCTTCCAGAATTTCAAGCGTCAGCGCGGTGGGCGGGCAATCGTGGCGCTTCAATGTGCGCGAGGTGATGTCGATGTAAAGATCGTTTTCCAGCGCCGCATTGGGCAGGTTGACCGAGATGTCGAGCGTCCATCCCTGTTCGAGCCATTGCTGACGATGGGCCAGTATCTGATTCAGGCCGTTTTCGTACAGCAGCAGGAAGTCTTGTTGCGACAGCGCCGGGAAGAACGTGTGCGGCGTGAGCAGAATGCCGTCGTCGTGCAGACGCGCCAGCGCTTCGACCTTCGTGATGTCGCCGGTGCGAAGGTCCATCACCGGCTGGTAGTGCATGATGAGCCCGTCGCGCTTCTTCAGCAGTTGCGACCAGCGTTCGCGGACCGCGAACGGCACAGCCTCCGAAGCGATGCGCCAGGCTTGCAGGCGATTGATGCCGAACACCAGCAGCGACTGAATCTGCGAGAAGAACATGTCCTGTTCCTGCGAGGAGAATCCTCCGGGCAGGTTGTTGTACACCGCAAGCACCGAGCTTGCGGTCTGCTCTTTCGGCGCGCCCAGCGGAATCGTGATGCAGGAGCGAAAGCCCCACTTGGCGGCAATCGGCCGCCAGATCGCCATGCGCGGATCGGTGTGGAAGTTGAAGCAGCGGGCAATGACGCCGCTGCGCCAGGCCCATAGCGAGGGATTGGAGCCGGTGCTGTCGGTGCCTTCGTCGGCGCTGGCGCGTTGATGCGCGACCACGTCGGCATAGAATTCGCGCATGTTGGCGCCAGTCAGCGCCTCGACCTGGGAGACGCCGCGCGCATCCGGATGCAGGAAGGCGCATCCGGCAACGCCCGGCAGCGAACCGACGATTTCCGCCGCCGAGGCAATCAGTTCGGTGTAGGAGCGGGCCTTCCATGCAAGGTCGGTGATCTTTGTCAGCACCGAGCTGTACATCAATTGCACTTGCTGAGCCACGACCAGCTGCCAGGTCAGATCGCGCAACAGGCGCTGCGCAAAGATCGCCAGACCCTGCACGTATTCCCTGGCCTCGACGCTCTCATGCACCAGCGCGTTCAGGATGCCGCAACTGGTGGCTATCGCGTCGCGGGTCAGACCCACCTGGGCATGCAGGTGGCCCAGATGCAGCGCGGTTTCTTCATGCGTGACGTAGTCGAGGTCTGGTGAACTCAGCAGTCCAACGTGGTCTGTCATCTGCCGTTTCAGATGTTGCAGTTCATCGGGCGACAGATAGCTGAGCAGATAACTGGCGCCGGCCACCTCCGGGATGTGTTCGTAGAAACGCTCGACGATGTCGCGCAATCGCGGCTTCATCGCGGCGCGCAGTTGGCTCATGTGTTCGCGAACCCGCTCGCCGTAGAGTTTCAGTTCATCATGTTTGTCGCAAGGTGTTTGGACCTGCGCGGGCTGCGGCGATTGATTGGCCTTCTTCGATGCGGCTGCGCCGGCCTTCTTGCGCACGCTGTCGCCGGCATACTGGATGGACTTCTTGCCCAGCGCCTTGGCGCGATACATGGCCTTGTCGGCCAGATCGAGCAGCATTTCCACATGCGGGGCGTCTTGCGGATAGCTGGCAACACCGATGCTGACGCTGATCTGCACGGTCTCGTGGTGAATCGGCGCCAGATCAAGCGGCTGATCGAAGGCGTGCAGCAGCCGCGAGGCCACGTCCTGAACTTCGGCCGTATCGTGGTGACGCACGACGACGAGAAATTCATCGCCGCCCAATCTGCCGACGATGTCGGTGTCGCGCATGCGCGAGCGGAAAATTTCGGCGGCACGCCGCAACACCGCATCGCCCACCATGTGACCCCAGGCATCGTTGATCGGCTTCAGGCCATCCAGATCGACGAACAGCAGCGAGAATCTGGAGTCGGCGTGAGCGCATTCATCCAGCGTTCGCTGCGCTTCGCGAATCAGCATCGCGCGATTGGGCAGGCCGGTGAGGTTGTCGAAAAAGGCGTGACGCTGGATGTTGTGCTGTGCGGCTTCATGTTCAAACGCCAGCGAGCACAGATTCAGGCAGTTCTTCACCAGTTCGTGATGAAACTCCGTGGGCCTGCCGCCCGGCGTGTAGTAGAACGCCATGCTGCCGAGCACCTTGCCATCGCGCGCCTTGATCGGATGCGACCAGCACACGCCCAATCCCATCGGCAGCACCAGGGCTCGCAGCGCGACCCAGTTCGGATCGGTGGCGATGTCCGTGGTCATCACGCTGCGGCCGTAGGTCATCGACACGCCGCAGGCCCCGACGTGCGGACCGATGGCAAAGCCTTCCAGCGCCGCGTTGTAGGCTTCGGGCATGCTCGGGGCCGCCAGCGGCCGCATCAACTGACCATCGAGGCGTATCACGCAGGAACGCACTTCCGGCGCGAGGCGCTCGACTTCGCTGCACAGCATGTACATCGTGTCGGCCAGCGATGTGTTGCTCGTCAGCGCGTTGAGCATCGTGTCTTGCAGCGCCAACAGAGACCTGGTGATGTTTTCCATATCCTTGCGGTTGATTACCAGGGACGACCCCACTGAAGAATCTACATTAGTATCGGGCGTGACGAGAGGTGGGAAGGGCATTCCCGCAGCGTATTGATGTCGCTGTTTTGCGACAATTAGGGCATAACGGGATGGGAAAGGAAGCCGACATGCACGACAGAATCGCCAACGCCAGTCTTCGCACGCGGATCATGAGCCCCGAGGCGGCGGCGGCGCTGATTGAATCCGGCGTCACGATTGGCATGAGCGGATTCACCGGCGCGGGGTATCCCAAGGCCGTGCCGCTGGCGCTGGCCGCGCGCATCGAAGCCGAGCATGCGGCGGGCCGGCCGTTTCGCGTGCGGATATGGACCGGCGCATCCACCGGCCCCGAACTGGATGGCGCGTTGGCGAAGGCCGATGGCATTGAGTTTCGTTTGCCTTACAACTCCGATCCGATTGCGCGCGAGAAGATCAATCGCGGCCAGATGGATTACTTCGACATGCATCTGAGTCAGGTTGCGCCGATGGCGTGGCAGGGTTTTCTCGGCCCGCTGGATGTGGCGGTGGTGGAGGTGACGGGCATACGCGCCGATGGCAGCCTGATTCCTTCATCGTCGGTGGGCAACAACAAGACCTGGCTCGACCGGGCCGGCAAGATCATTCTGGAAGTCAATCGCTGGCAGAACGCGGCGCTCGACGGCATGCATGATATTTATTACGGCACCGCGTTGCCGCCGAATCGCGTGCCGATTCCGTTGATCCATGCCGGTGATCGCATCGGCGAGCCTTATCTGCGCTGCGATCCGGGCAGGATCGTCGCCATCGTTGAAACCGATTCGCCGGATCGCAATTTGCCCTTTGATGCGCCGGATGACAACGCACGTGCCATTGCCGGACATCTGATCGAATTCCTGCGGCATGAAGTGGCGGTGGGCCGTTTGCCTGCTGCGCTGCTGCCGATTCAGTCTGGCGTTGGCAACATCGCCAATGCGGTGCTCGGCGGATTGGTGAATGGGCCATTCAGCGGCATGAGCGCGTATACCGAAGTGATTCAGGATGGAATGCTCGATCTGCTCGACGGCGGGCAATTGGCATTTGCTTCGGCCACGGCGTTTTCGTTGAGTCCGGAGGCGGCCGCGCGCATCAACGCCGACATGCCGCGCTATCGCGATCGGATGATTCTGCGTCCACAGGAGATCAGCAATCATCCCGAGGTGATTCGCCGCTTGGGATGCATTGCGATGAACGCGATGATCGAAGCCGATATCTACGGCAATGTGAACTCCACGCACATCATGGGGTCGCGGATTCAAAATGGGATTGGCGGGTCGGGGGACTTTGCGCGCAATGCGTATATCTCGATCTTCATGGCGCCATCGACGGCCAAGGGCGGGAAGATTTCAACCATCGTGCCGCAGGCCAGTCATGTGGATCACATCACGCAGGATGTGCAGGTGATCGTGACCGAGCAGGGACTGGCGGATTTGCGCGGGTTGTCGCCGAAGCAGCGGGCGAGGTTGATCATCGACCGATGCGTGCATCCGGATTATCGCGACGCGATGGCCGATTACTACGCGCGGGCGCTGAAGGGGGCTTATGGGATGCAGTCGCCGTCGTTGCTGGCGGAGGCGCTGTCGTGGCATCAAAGGTTTGTGGAGAGGGGGACGATGCGGGAGGGGTGAGGGGATTGAATCCGGCAGCGCCGGATCGCATCACTGAGTCAGAGAAAACGCCGTTCCCGGATCGCCGATGATTTGGATGCTGCATTGATCCTTGGCGTTGCCAATGGAATACTCGATGCCGGGTTCGTAAGCGAAGAACAGATACTGTTTCTGGCAGAGAAGTTTGATTTCGCTCACGCTGCCACTGGCGACGTCGATGCCAAAGCGGTTGCGGAATAACGTCGTCGTCACATAGCCGCGTTGTCCGATGTTCAGGGAACGCCGCACTGGCGTGGTGCTGCTCTGAAGCGCCTTGATCTGGTTGACGATCGCAACCAGTGGCGCGCGATTCTCTTCGGGAGTTCGTGGCTCGAGCTTGGACCATGTATTCAGCGCGCCACTGTAGTCCTGGGTTTTGACTTCCAGGGCAAACTTCGATGCCAAGGCGCGAGCGAATGTGT